>CANDMV010000076.1 GCA_947385875.1 uncultured Eubacterium sp.
GCCCTGTGGGTACATCTCACGGAAAGCATTTTTCAAACACGCTCTAGTGCTCCATTCGGACAGAAATTAGAATTTATCACAGCCTGATTCACGCCATTGCTGCATCAACTGTATTTACTGATTTTCGCAGATACAGTTTAGTACAAATATCAATAAGACAGCACGCCAGAACAAAATTTTATACATTCTGCACTTAAGATTAAAATAAATGTTCCGATAACTATATAGAGAGTTTTTACCCATTTTTTGGAAAAACTCTCCTACAAGAAAGCGAGGTCATCCATGCGTACGAAAGAAAAGTCAAAACGCGCTACATATGCAAAAATAAAAAGAAAACATCCTCACAGCCGCTCTAAAAACATCCGTCAGGAAAAACATTCAAAACACAGCAGACATCTGCGCCAGATCTGTATCAAATGTACTCTTTGTGCAGCCGCTTTTACTCTTACGCTGACAGCCACTGCAAACTGGCAGATTTTAAAAACGCGTATGAACAACTGGAAAGATTTTTCCGCAGAAGCGACGACACTGTTGATGTCACGTGCAGATGCAGACTTAAATACGAGACATCTGCCTATACAGCCGAACATTTCTGATGATTCCGTTCGTTCCGATTCTGCCGTATATTCAGCGGACGCTGAACCAAAGGAAGACTTCGAACCTTCCGAAGATACGAAACCTTCCGATTCTACAGAAGGCTCCTCAAATGAATCAGACCCTGACCATTCATCCGATTTTTCAGATACATCTGATTTTTATGATGCAGCCAGCCCTTCTGATACCGCAGAGTTTTACGAGCGTACTGGAACTTCTGAATTCATCGGAACTCTTAGGAATTCTGAATCATCCGGCATTTCCGATTCCGAATTCCTAAGAAGAAATCATCTGTCAGATCCTGCAGAAGATTCAGAAGCTGTGAATCATATCTCATCAGTATCTGATGAATGGAATCTGGTTCTGGTAAATCCTTGGAATCCAATACCTGACAATTATGATATCAGCCTTGCAGCACTGCCCAATGGACATTTTATCGATCAGCGCTGTTACTCCGCTCTAATGGAAATGTTAGATGACTGTCGCTCTGTGGGCCTTTCACCATTGATCTGCTCTTCCTATCGTACACAGGAAAAGCAGGAATCACTATTTAGCGAACGCATGGATGAATTGACAGCCGAAGGCTATTCACAAAAAGAAGCTCGTAAAAAAGCTGCCACCTCTGTAGCCCTTCCGGGTACAAGCGAACATCAGATCGGTCTTTCAGTCGATCTTGTTGACAGCAGCTACCAGTATTTAAATTCTTCGCAGGAAAACACAGCCGTCCAGCAGTGGCTGATGGAGAACAGCTGGAAATATGGTTTTATACTGCGTTATCCAAGTGAAAAAAGCAGCCTGACAGGCATTATTTATGAACCGTGGCATTATCGCTACGTAGGCAGAGAAGCGGCAAAAGAAATTTACGATCGTGGAATCTGCTTAGAAGAATACTTAGAAGAAGAGTATTTATAAGAGGACTGTTAGTACCATTCATATACATAACCGTTTTCCATAATAGCTGCAAATTTTTAATCAATAGAAAGCACGCTTCACGACCTTCTATTGTCATGAACAATAAAAAGCATACATTGCGAACTTTCTATTGTTATGAATTAAAAAAGCCAGAATCATTTGTCTTCAAATGTTCCGGCTTTTTTAATAAAATAAATGAAACAACTGCATTTTGCTGCAAAATAATATCAAATCTCTAATCCTCTCCAGAATACTTAAGCAACTGCATATTTCTGCACAATGCTGTCAAATCTTTGATCCTCTCCAGAATAAAATACTTTCAAATCATTCATCATCAGTCCGAGCATACCCAAAAAAGATTTTGCATCTATAAAGACATGCCGACAGACCACATCAATCTCAAAATCACACTTTTCAGCTGCACTTACAAATTCTCTTACTTCCTTTGCTTCGTTCAAACGGATTATTTTTTCTTTCATAATTTTCTCTTCCTTTCCATTCACAGTATTTACATATAATCTTAATTATATTCTGAAAATGAAACTCTGCACTGCTTTTCACGCCTGCGCAGCAATAGTAAAATTCTCCATAGCATGAATTACAGCGCCTTTTTGCCGCTGACAATATTATTCCATATCTTCATTTGTTTGTCAAATCTAACATTTTATTACAATTTGTCAAATTTTTGTTCTATTTACCTATTAATTACGCAATTTCATGCAGGAATTTATAAAAAAAATATACGATTCTATCCCATTTTTTTCTATCACCCAAAAGCTTTATTGACAAATTGAACAAAATTTCATCTAATTTAATCCATTTTTTGTTATAATATGAGATTTAACAGAATTTCCGCATTTTTTATTAGAAAATAAATCACATTATTCATTCATTTTCCAGAATTCATGCAGCTTTTGTGCTACATTTTTCACACTGCACACCTGACAGCTCTTCCACTCCCTAGGAAACAGCGCCTGATATTCCTGCCTCAGGAACCTCTCATCCAGCAGTTCAATAATTCCAACATCCGAAACTGTGCGAATCACGCGCCCCGCCGCCTGCAGTACCTTATTCATCCCAGGATATCGGTATGCATAATCAAATCCACTTCCGCTGCGGCTGTCATAAAACTGTTTCAAAATCTCTCGTTCATTTCCAATCTGCGGAAGCCCTGTGCCAATAATCAGCGCACCGATCAGCTGCTCTTCTTTCAAATCAATCCCTTCCCCAAAAATACCGCCCATGACGCAGAACGCGATCATCGAATGCTCCCTTACTGCTGCAAATTCTGCCAAAAATGTCTCACGGTCTGATTCCTGCATTCCACTCCTCTGCATAATATCATCCATAGTAACCGCTCTCTTTTTGCTGCAAAAATGTTCATGCACTTCCTCCATCATCTGGTAAGAAGGAAAAAACACGATATAATTGCCTTTTTTCTGCATTCCAGTCTGACAGATATATTCTGCCATACGCTCATATTCTTCTTCGCCGCGCCGCGTATATCTGCTGGTCACATCATTTCCTATTAACAGAAGCTGCTGCTGTGGGCGGAACACCGTTTCTGCATATATGGCATAATTATCTGTTTTGGTACTCAGCAGACTTTTATAATACTGAATCGGCAGCAGCGTTGCCGAAAAAAAGACGGTGCTCCGCCCTTTGTCAATTCTCTGCTGCAGATTTCTGGACGGGTCAACACAGTATAGCTTAATCCGAAAACGTTCCTGCTCATGCTCCGAATATATGACATAATTATTATCTAATCCATCGCTCACATCCAAAAACCGGCGCACATCAAAATATAACTCCAGCACTGTATCCCGTCCTTCAAATTCCCGATATTTATGCAGAAATTTTTCATACTCAGCACTCAGACGCATCAGGGCGGTAATCAGACCAGATATATTTTTATGATACTGATACTGCTCACACTCCCGCTTATAGCCCAGTAATATTTTATTGCACTTTGAAAGTTCTCCTGCCAGACGCACACTGCGGCTTATAACCAGTTTTTTTACTGCAAGAAAATCTTCCTTATATAAAACGGCGCTGTACATCTCTCTGCCGCGTTCAACCAGATTATGCGCTTCATCCACTAAAAATATATAATCCCCCCGAATACCTTCCGAAAAAAAACGTTTCAGATAAACCTTTGGGTCAAACACGTAATTATAATCACAAATGATGTTATCTACCCATGATGCAGTGTCCAGACACAGCTCAAAAGGACAGACCATATGCTTTTGGGCCTGCTCTACAATACTTTCTCTCGTGAACAGATCCGCCTGATGCAGCAGCTGATAGACCGCATCATTCACCCTGTCAAAATGTCCTTTCGCATAAGGACATGCGTCTGGATTACATGCTGTCTCCTCCATCATGCACAGCTTCTCTTTTGCCGTAATCTGTATTGTTTTCGCACGGTATCCCTTTTCATAAAAGATTTCCAGTGTCTCTCTGGCTACCGCTGCGGTTATTGTCTTCGCAGTCAGATAAAAAATTTTATCACCATATCCCTCACCGACCGCTTTTATCGCAGGAAATAATGTAGAAATAGTCTTGCCTGTACCAGTCGGAGCCTGAATAAACAGATTTTTTTCTCGCAGAATCGTCCGATAGACACCGCTTACCAGATCTTTCTGCCCCTTTCGGTAAGAAAATGGGAATTCCAGCCCCTTGATCGATTCCTGTCTGATTATCCGCTGCTCATACTGAAACTGTGCCCATTTTTTATACTCACGCATCAGAGCCAAAAACCAAGCTTCTAGTTCTTCAAATGTGTAGCGGACATAAAAATAACGTACCTCTTCTGTATCCAGATTCACATATGTCATCCGCACCCCAATCTCATGATGATGGTTCTGGAGCGCATAGATAAAGGCATAACACTTCGCCTGTGCCAGATGTATAGGCACAGGCTCTGTCATCTTGCTGACATCAAAAAATATACCTTTGATCTCATCAATCGTTACGAGAGATCCGTTATCAGACTGCTTTTTTTCGTTCTGTATGTCATCAAATAAGAGAATGCCGACCTGTTCAACAAAGGCATGATCTTCATCTGGTTCTTCCATCTCAATAATCCCATCCGCTCTGCCTTCCAATATTATCGTATAGTTTTCCTCTTCAAACTCCATTTTCAGCGGAACTTCTGCCCGATAGGCCGGCCCTGCCTGTTTCTGCAGCTTACGGTGCATCCTGCTTCCCCGCTGCATGGCTTCCATCTGCATTCCTGTCGTCTGCCGATTGTCAATGTCGCCGCTGCGCAGAATAAATTCTACCAAATTACGGACTGATATTCTAATAACCATTGTAGTTCTATCCTCAAATTAATCATGCCGCTCATCTTCGTTCTCAAACCGCTCACAAAATCGAGCAGAAAATGAAGGCTGCTCCCCTGCCTGTATCAGATGCGACACATCCCCAAAACAGCTCATACGAAAATACGCAATTCCTCTCCTGCGCTCTTCCGTAATCAAAGTGGTAACCGAAGAAGGCGCTGCACAGGTGCCATGCCACAATACCATCGGAGATACGCCCAGAAGATGACTCAGCAGCACACACTCCAGCCCAAAATGACAGAAAAATGCTATCGTATCCAAATTGCTGTGCAAAACGCGGTAATAATTTCCTTCCCGCTCATATCCATGCTTCGACAATACTTCGTCAAAGGAGCGAACCACCCACTCATATTCATCCGACACTTTTCCATCCTGCATACAAGCATGTTCTCTCCATGCAGCCTTATCATAGAATTCTCCCGTCTTTGTCCAGTCCTGCGGCAGCCAGTCCCATACAATGGATTCACCTTCTTTATCTGGCCGATGAATCCGCGGTGCAAATTCCCTCAGCCATTCACATTCTACCGCCTGGCGATTCATCCTGCTTAGCGTGGGCGCTGCCGTATCTCTTGCCCTGCCCAGCGGTGATACATAAAAGCTTTTAATCTCCATATTTGAAATTCTTTCTGCTAACAGCTCAGCTTCCTTAAATCCCTGTGCTGTCAGAGAATCTGCCTCATAATCCGGGTCGCCATGTCTTATAATTAATATTTTCATTTTTATTCTCCCTTAAAGATCAGATTTTACTGTTACATGATTCCTAATCGACATCATTATAGCATGTGCCTATACACTAAGCAAGCTGATATGCACATACTCCACTGTCATTAGCTTAAGCTTCGCATAGCATATAACACTTCAGATAAGGTGTTACATTTTGGCTATGCGTACGCCGGGTGAGGAAAGCGCCCTGTCTCCGGGTGACTTTTCCAGAATGTTAAGAAGCTCTACACTGTACTGGCAAGACCAACACATTCTCACTGCCAACTAATTCATCCCAAATTTATGAGTCACGTTTTCTAATTAACGTATTCGCAGTAAAAGCCTCTGTCAATTATTGATTGGTTTTATTTTAAGGCCTATCAAAGACAGCCGGACGAGGGGAGCTGGACCATCTTCTGGAAACGTCGCCAGAAGATGGTCCAGCTCCCCTCATCCGGCGTACGCATAGCCAAAATGTAACACCTTATCTGAACTATTACAAAATCTTGAGTTAATGACAATACCCTCGAATAATAACGTCATTTACTTAACGGACTCATTTAATGTCATCGGTTCTGCATGACAGGGGCCAATGCATTTGCAGCTGTATCATCTGCTTAAATACAGCATATTTATTGAATCATTCCTGCCTATATGATAAAATAATCAGACTAAGATGTACGATAACTATGGGTAGTGTCAAGCCACGTATGAAAAAATCGCACCCCTTTATCCTCTTACTGCCATTATATTTTACTTCTCAAATCGCTGTAAAGGCTGAAATAAACGGGCTTTCAGCCCGGCCTTGACAGCAATTTGGAAGCAGAAAAACTGGCTCTTAAGAGGGCTAAAAGGGGAGGTATAGGCAATTCGGAAGTAAAAATCCCCGAAAGTATTGATTTTACTGGGCTTACGCCAATTTGGCAGGCTGTAGGCTTGACACTACCCAACTATGCAAGGAGGTTCACAAATGAAGCACATCAAAAATAAAATCCCATTTTTATTTCTATTCTCATTGTGCTGCACTCTGGTTTTTTGTCTCTGCACACAAACAGCTGAATCTATGGCAGCTGCCAAAACCCCGCTCGAACGTCACGGACGCTTAAAAGTATCCGGTTCTCATCTGGTAAATGACAGGGATGAAATCGTGCAGCTAAAGGGCATCAGCACCCACGGTCTCTCCTGGTATCCGCAGTATGTAAATAAAAAAGCTTTTCAGAACCTGCGTGACAAATGGGGAGTACAGGTAATCCGCCTGGCTATGTATACTGCTGAATATAATGGCTACTGTACGGGATCTGTGCAAAACAAAAAAGATTTGGAAGCATTAATTGACAAAGCAGTGGGCTTCTGTGATGACCTTGGCTTGTATGTCATCATTGACTGGCATATTTTAAGCGACTCCAATCCAAACACTTACAAAAAACAGTCCAAAGCTTTTTTCAAAAAACTGGCTAAAAAATATGCCGGACACAAAAATATAATATACGAAATCTGCAACGAACCAAATGGGAATACAACCTGGACGCAGATTCGCTCTTATGCAAAAACAATCATACGTACGATACGACAATATGATAAACATGGCATCATCATTGTCGGAACACCGACTTGGAGTCAGGATGTAGATACCGCTGCCGCAAATTCTATCAAGGACAAAAATATTATGTATGCATTTCATTTTTATGCTGCTACGCATACGGAAAGCTATCGCCAAAAGCTTCAGGAAGCTGTCAATGCGGGGCTTGCAGTGTTTGTCTCTGAATTTGGCATCTGCGAGGCATCCGGCAGCGGAAGAATTGATCAATCAGAAGCGGACAAATGGATGCAGCTGCTGGATCAAAATAAAATAAGCTGGATTGCATGGAACCTGTCGAATAAAAATGAGACCTGCGCACTGATAAACAGCTGCTGCTCAAAGACTTATGGATGGAAACGTTCTGATTTGTCCGAGACCGGCAGATGGGTATTTGATATGCTGAATCCTTAAAATTTCAGCGAAGGGGCCAAAAATAGTATGATGTTCAGCATTGGCGAGGTGATATCTTCAAAGAAAAAGCAACTATCTGTTAAAGGATAGTTGCTCAATTGCAAATTGCAATAATTCAAGCGAAGTAAATCCTGCTTTAGTAATCGCGCCTGGATTTTTGAATGTATAAAAACCTGCAATACCAGACTTTTTATTTATTCCTACATATATTCATGAAGAAAAAAACTTCTTGTCCTCCGTTTTCTCACCCGAAAGACAAAAAGGGAGTTACTGTTTCAACTTTAAATATATTTTTTCATAAAATCAAAATAGTATCACACACTTTACACAAACAGACCTGCCGCTTTTAATCTTTTACGCAGCTCTCGACCTACCAATTCCACAAGTACAATTTTTGCTAAATCTCCTATAATAAACAATGGATGCACACATACGGAAACAGCATACAAGACTGAGCACTTCATCAACGTCACAAACCAAACTGTACCAAATATGTACGATACGGCAACTCCAAGAATCATGCCCGCAATACACCACGGCATCTTATATGATGATTTTTCTATTATCAGCCCGCTGATCAGCGCCATAAAAATGAAGCCTACCAAATATCCGCCCGTCGGCCCCAACAGCTTGGCCAGACCGCCGCTGTATCCCGAAAATACCGGAAGCCCCACTGTCCCAAGCAGCAGATAAATCACACAGCTGACTGTTCCCTGTCTTGTCCCAAGCAGATATACTGCCAATAAAATAAAGAAATTTGTGCATGAGATCGGAACTGCACCAATCGGAATTGACAATGGCCCCATGAAACACATGATGGCTGACATCAAAGCAATAAAACACAGCTGATAAATAGTTGTCGTTGACTGTTCTTTCATATTGTTAACCTCCATTTGATTATAATTAACTTTACAATCATTATAATCCTTTTTCTTTGTTTGTCAACTTCTGTTTTTATATATGTTTACAATTCTCAAACGCTATCGTGCAAGAAATTATATCAGGTGTGTTTTAAAACATCAATATACATATTTAAGAATTTATTTTTATTTCTACTTTAGATGAATCAGTTCATGACAGCAGATGTGAACTATATAACGAATAAAGTATAGATAGTATGAAACTCTTTCAGATCATAATATTTATAACTAAACCTACATACGCTTTCTGCGCACCGTTAATTAATGAAATTTGTAAGTGTATTTCAGACATCGTGCCTGATGCATACACCTTAATCTGATTCAAAGTAAATATAAAAATGGGCAGTCGTCTGTCAAATAAACAACTGCCTATAAATAATTCAATTTAAAATAAATATCTCTCATCCATATCTGTCACCAATTTCGGCCAGCTGTTTCCTGAACGATTTGGAAATTAGACACCTATTCCCCAGCTGTTTTTTGGAAGATTTGGGAATTGTTGAAGTCTCTCTCAGCCAGCCATCTCTGTCACCAATTCCGGCAGCGGCTCTCGGCGCTCGATCGCTGTTGAGAATACAATCTGCGTCTTTGTCTTTCCATACCGCTGCAGCTTTCCTACAAACTGCTCCAGCTCTTCGGTACTAGGGTATACAACTTCCAGCAGCATTGCATAATCTCCGGTAATACAGTTGCATTCAATGACATTACGGCACTGCGTCATATAATTTAAGAATTCATCTTTCAGCTTTGCATCCACTGCCAATGTCACAAAGGCTTTGATCGGATAGCCCATCATTTCACGGTTTATACTCGCATGAAATCCCGTAATATAGCCTTCCCTCTCCAGCTTATCCATTCTTGCGGAAGCTGCCGGTGAAGATAAATATACCCTGGATGCGATCTGCTTTAATGACATTCTTGCATTTTCCTGAAGCAGGCTGATAATCTGATGGTCTATAAAATCTAATTTGTGTTTCATCTTATTTTCCTCCTAAAAAGCAAAAAGACGCCTTGCAAAATGCAAAACGCCTTCGTTTTTTAAATAAATGATATTCAATACTTTATTTTATTAAATAATACCACTTTTACCTGCTTTTTGTAAAGTTTTTTTTATAATACACAGAACGAGCCGTAACAATTCAGCACCAGACTACAGATTCTGCTCAAAAAAAGCTTTTATTCCTTCAAAGGCAGTTTCTTCATCTGCCCCATTGACTTCTATTTGAACTGTCTGGCCGCTCTTGACTCCGAGACTCATAACAGCCATCAGCCTTGTCGCTTCGGCAGACTTTCCATCCTTGCTGATTAGAATCTTGCTTTCATATTTCTTTGCTTCCTTTACTAATAATCCTGCCGGTCTTGCGTGAATTCCTTCTGCATCCTTGATCACATATTCAAAATTTTTCATTTCCAATCTCTCCTTATATTTTTTGATATTATAGCTTTTCATTTTTGTTTCATACATCATTTCATATGCTTTTTAACTATCCTGTTACTGTTGCCTTTGCTTGCCCCATTTTTTGTTCGTTTTGTTTTATTCTGTGTAATGATGCTCTTATGATAGCTAGAGCGGGTATTATTCAAAAGGATACGCCATCCCCCACTGATTTCGTACTGCCGTCAGCGTCTGCATCACATCCCGCACAATCCCAAGATTTTCCTTACCGCCCTGGCTGCTTACATATTCCTGCATATCTTGTACTTCATACTGCAGCGCATCTTCTGTCCGGCCTTCTTCAACCGTTTCGGTACGTCCGTCCTTCGTATAGGTGATTGTCGCCCTGCACGCCCTCGGATAATTATCGACCTCGATAAATCCTTTCTCTCCTGCAACTACTCCGCGCTTCGGCTGCTTTGCGCGCATAGTCAGCGCTATAACCGCCATCTCTCCGTCCGGATTTTTCAAGAGGATTCCGCTCGTCTCATCAACGCCTGTTTCAAAATAATTCGCAGTCGTCAGTATAACGTCCGGCCTGCTCTTCATAAAATATCTGGCAAATGATGCCGCATACACACCAATATCCAACAGCGCCCCGCCTGCCAATTCTTTTGAAACAAAACGATTCTTCACGTCATATTCCTTACAGCTGCCGAAATTTACCTGTATCATCTTCACATCACCGATTCCCCCGCTTTCAACTATCTGCTTCAGTCTTTTGTACAGCGGCATATGCAGCAGCGTTGTTCCATCACAAATCACAAGCCCCTTCTCTTCAGCCAGAGCAGCGCATTCTTCCAGCTGCCTGCTGTTTACCGTGATCGATTTTTCACAAAATACATGCTTGCCAGCCTTCAGCGCTGCCAGAATCCATTCATAGTGCGAATCATGCGGTATCGCAATATAGACAATATCTATTTTTTCATCTGCAAGCATCTCTTTCGCGCTGCCATATGCTGCTGCGGCTCCAAATTCGTGCTTATATTTTTCCGCTTTTTCCAGACTGGTACCGCATACGGCATAAATCTCACCATTGACCGCTTTCAATGCCTCTCCCATCTCATGGGCGATGAGTCCGGTTCCCAACACTCCCCAGTTATATTTTTTCATTGACTTACCTCTCTGTCTCATATTATATCATGCCAACATCTCTATCCAATTTTCCAATGCATCTCAACTTCTGGAGCATGAGTCAGAAGCTTTCTGATTTACCAGAATATTTTCATCCAATTCTCCAATGCATCTCAACTTCCAAAGCTAGAACGTGAACAGCCATGCATCCAGCACGTCTACCACTGTCTTTCTAACACTTCTATCCCATCTGCTTTCGCTATCACAGCCTTCGACACAATCCCACAGAACAGCGAATGACCGACAATTCCCGGTATCCTATCCAATTCCGCGTCCAGCTGCTCCACATCGACTGCATCCTGAAATCCGGCCTCCAACAGATAATTTCCGTCATCGCTGACCAGCATTCCTGTCTTACCGTCCGAACGTCGTTCTGTCACTTCTGCTCCCATCTGTGACAGCCGTTTCTTTACATAACTGACTGCTGCTCGAATCACCTCGATCGTCACTGGATAGTTAAATGTCAACCGTTCTTTCAGCTTTTCTTCGTCTGCCAGCAGCACGTACTCTTTTGCCATAGCAGCAGCAATTTTTTCCCTCGTGTGGATGCCGCCGCAGCTCTTTTGCGCATTCAGCCGTACATCCAGCTCATCACATCCATCAAACGCGAGATCGATCGTATCTGTCATTTCCAACGGCAGCACTGGAATCTGATGCTCCATGCACAGCCGGAGCGTATCCTGCGATGGTGTCACTGCCCGTATTTTTTTGCTGCTTTTAGCAAGCTCCTGGATTAAGAGGGCGACCGTAGAGCCGCCTCCCAATCCAACGATCATGCCGTCCTTAATCATTTCAAATGCTTTCTGCGCACATTTCCGTTTCATATAAACTCCTATACTCCTAAATATTCATCATTCACCCAAAGAATGCTGCTTGTCATGCATCCGGCCCTTCAACCTAAGGCGACTTCCTACGGGCCGGATTCCGTTGCTTTTCACAGCACAGCCGCTTTCCAGAACAGAAGGGCGCTGAAAAAGTCCTAATTATCTGAAACAGCACACTATTTAAAAATATTAATTGTATAACATCTTTATAGCCAGGGCAAGTAACTAACAATGGTAATAACCCTTATTACTCCTGCCCGTTTTTCAGCGGTTTCTTCAGAGCTGCAAGAATTAGGCAGCCAACCACAGATCCTATGAGAATGGCCAGTGCATACATAACCGGATTGCCAATCGTCGGCAGCACGAAAATACCGCCATGCGGCGCCCGCAGCGTACAGCCAAACAGCATAGACAGTCCGCCTGCTACTGCAGATCCTGCTATACAAGATGGAATCACTCGAAGCGGATCATTTGCCGCAAACGGGATCGCGCCTTCTGATATAAAAGACAGTCCCAACAGATAATTCACCATACCCGATTCCCTTTCCTTCTGTGTAAACCGGTTTTTAAAAAATGTCGTACACAGCGCGATTACAAGCGGCGGGATCATACCTCCTGCCATAACAGCTGCCATGATCTCAAAGTTGCCTTCTGCAAGCTGTGAAGTACCGAATACATACGCAGTCTTATTCACCGGGCCGCCCATATCTACAGACTCCATGCCTGCTACGATCATCCCCAGCAGCACCTTGCTCGTTCCGTTCATACTGTTCAAAAATCCCGTAAGTCCATCATTGATGATACCCATCAGCGGATTGATCAGTGTTGTAACTACAGATCCGGTCAGAATACCGAATACCGGATAGATAATCATCGGCCGTACGCTGTTTAAAGACTGCGGCAACTTTGAAGTCAGTTTTTTCAGTAAAAGCACCAGATATCCTGCTGCAAAGCCTGCAAACAATGCTCCTAAAAATCCTGCATTCACTTCTCCGCCTGCCGGATTTGCAAAAGTAGAACCGCTCTTTGCTACAATGCCGGCTACAAAGCCCACTGCCAGCCCCGGTCTGTCTGCGATGCTCATTGCGATATAGCCAGCCAGTACCGGAAGCATCATGCCAAAGGAAAAGTCGCCGATTGTCTTTAAGTATGCCGCAACCGGTGTATTTTTACCGAAATTCGCAGGATCAATGCTGTAATCGTCCAACAGGAATGCCAATGCGATCAAAATACCGCCGCCGATCACAAACGGAAGCATATGCGACACGCCGTTCATCAGATTTTTATAAATACGCCGCCCCATGCTTTCAGACTCCGCTGAATCATCTGATGACTGTGCCGCTCCAATGTGATGATAAATCGGAACGCTGCCGCTGACGGCCTGGTTAATCAGCTCTTCTGCTTTATGTATGCCGTCTGCCACCTTTGTAATAATGACTGGTTTTCCGTCAAATCTTGCCAAATCTACTTTCTTATCCGCAGCAATGATAATACATTCCGCATTTGCCACATCCTCAGCCGTCAGTACATTTTTCGCTCCGTCTGCTCCCTGTGTCTCCACCTTGATAGAGATCCCCAGCTCTTTGCCTTTCATATCCAGACTTTCCGCCGCCATAAATGTATGCGCGATTCCGGTCGGACATGCGGTAATCGCCAGCACGCGGTATCCATCTTTGGATTGCTCTAATGCTTTCTTCTCATTCTTTCCGTCTAGCGCATCCTCTTTTTCATCGATCAGCCGGATAAACTGTTCTGCCGTCTCAGCTTTTACCAGCCTCTCTTTAAATTCCGTATCCATTAGAATAGTTGATAATTTGGCCAGAGCTTCCAGATGCACATTTGCTCCCGTTTCCGGTGCAGCGATCATAAAAAACAGCTCTGCCGGTTCGTCATCCAGTGATTCGTAGTCCACGCCGTCCTTTACAACCATAGCTGCAAGCCCTGCGTGTTTGACTGCTGCACATTTAGAATGCGGGATTGCAATTCCTTCGCCGATTCCGGTCGTTCCTTCTTCTTCTCTGGCGAGGACGCCTTTTTTGTATTCTTCCCTGTCACTTAAATTTCCTGACTTTTCCATCAGGCGGGTCATGTAATCAATCGCCTCTGCCTTGGAAGCGACACTGGCATTCACATCGATTGCTTGTAAACTGAGTAATTCACTGATCCTCATTCTCGTTCCCTCCTCAATTCTTTTTGATTGCCTATAACGCTCATGTAGGTTTACTTCCTATGCGTAAAAAATTATCTTATTTTTGTATATCGCGATATTGTTTTTGTATCTTTAGTATATCACGATATTTATTATTGTCAATTATTTTTTCTACGAAAATAATTTTTCCGCATATTCAACAATCCATATTACATTCCGGCTTGTACAAATGCTTTATTTTTGTTTAATTTTTACAAAATGTCAAAAACTAACACTTCTCATAATACCTCCGAAGATGCGAAATAATAATTTACGTATTTGCATGATATGATGATATATACGAATTATATTGCATCTATTATCTGAAAATAGGACTGTCGCGCCAAGAAAGATATTGCCAAATATAACAGATCAATTTTTTTCTGTCTGTTAAGTTTTGCATGTATTTTTCTTGATGCAACAGCCCCATCATGCATCGTTTTCTTTTCCTTTTGAAAGTCCCATCGCAAAGCGATTTATACTGATGAGCAGTAAAATCTGCCAGCAACGCCCGCTCACGAACGCCAATATTAAAGCCATATAAAAAATTTTATCGCTCGTGAGTATAAATCCATGAACACCCTCATGTCGCGATGTCAGTATGCGCTTACAGCTTTATTTTGGGCAGTGTGTAAAATGCGCATGCAGGTCTGCTCGTTCGTTCATACTGCACCGCCTTTATAGCTTCTCATCCGCGATCAGGCTCTCACACTTGCTCATACGATCATAGCTTCTCTCCTGTCCGACGGTCAGAAACAGATACAGCACTTCGATCACCGTCATAGCGGATACCCTGGAAAAACAGATTTCATTCAAAAACAGCTTCTCCCTTGTTGCCGTCTGGATATGAAAATCCACGCATCTTCCCACGGTTGAATTCGGATTATTCGTAATGCCGACTGTTATCACATTATTTTTCTTTGCTTCCTGAACCATCTTTACAACCTGCCGCGATTCCCCAGAATTTGAAATGGCAATCATCACATCATCCCTTCCAAGCGATAACGAAAACGCAAGCTGCGTCTCCCAGATCGTCCCGGCAACTGCCTTGATTCCGATCTCATTAAATTTAAACGCCCCATCTAAGGCAGCCGGTATCGTATTGCCTACTGCTACAAACTGCACGATCCTTGCAGATTTTATGTAATCCAGTATGGTATTCAGCTGCTTTTCATCAATCAGCGATATCGTCTGGCGGATTTCGTCGATTTTATTCGCCAGGATATTCTGCAGAGACTGCCCGATCTCTGTTCTGGATATATGATTCGAGACTGGCAGGTCTGTGCTGCTGTCTGCGATCTCTTTCGCAAGCATAATCTTTAACTGATGAAATCCATCTACACCGCATTTGCGACAGAATCTGGAAACTGTGGCAACGCTTGTTCCGCAGGCTTCCGCCAGCTCACCAATCGTCATATTGATGACCTGCGTATGATTCTGTATCATATAATTTGCAATCTTTTTTTCCTGCTCAAAAAAACTGTCATATAAAATATGGATCGTGTCCATGACAGACTGCTGTTTTTCCATGTCATTCCTCCTGCACGAAACTTATTTTCATGCATTTATCATAACGGATTTTCAGCATTTGTCAAGATGGGACGTACAGATCGTGGGAATAATTGGTTACAGTTCTGCCTTCAATGTCACTAACTTAAGATTTTGTAACCATTCAGATAAGGTGTTACATACTGGCAAAGCTTAAGTTAATGACATTGGTTCAGCCTTCGGCTTTACTATAACGGAATCCGGCCATAAATTAGAGTTTCGTGCTAAACAGCCCAGATACATCCATATGTGTCCCCGCCAGATAATGCTGATACATCAACCCTGCCGGCACCAGACAGACTTGTATGTCTCCCAATCCGAGTCTGCGAAGCATTGACATGCTTACAACTCCTTTCTTTTGGATTTCATCCCTTTCCGTTGGCATGATAAAACAATTTTTCACGATCGATATATCATGCTCTCTGATAAAAGGCTGGTAAGCCATCTCATATAAATACTGCTTTGTCACATCATTGACACCCGGACAGCCAGACAGCTCCAGATCTTTTTCCAACTGAATAAAATAATATTTCGCATCCAGAATCACAAAATAATCTGCCCCATCCAACTGGCCAACCACTATCATGTCGGGCCTCAGTGTATTTTTTGCATGTTTTTCTACCCCTCCAGTCTCCCACACAGGCTTTTCGATACAATCCTGCAACGTGATTGTTCCATCATACTTTTCTGCCAGAGGCACAGATAGCTTTAATCTATTAAGCGGCATTGACAGCTGGTTATCAAATACATCCGCACATACTTTTTCCCACACCATATGATACGCATTCGTTCCATACATGCTGAGTCCTAGTTCTTCATTATCCAATAGTTTTCGATCCTGCGAAATATACGCATGTATCGTTTTCAGCAGAGTCTGCCTTCTTGTATGAAACTGCATATTCAGCTCATTTAAAATACGCTCTAGTATATAATCCCTTTCTCCAAAATCATCCAGCTGCGCATCAGACAATTCTACCGGAACTAAATCAAACAGTTCATCCAGCTGCGCGTCGTGAAGCTGTCTGGAGCACTCCGTCAAAATGCACTCATGCAGACGCTTAAAATAATCCATATCATCATAAGCAGTATGCCTTGTATAATAATTCAAATAGAACGGCTGATGATTTTGAATGACCGGAAAGCAGCTGTCTATTGTTTTTTCCCAGAAAATCTCACCTTCTCCATTAATTTCAACCGTATCTTCACTATTATTATAGACTCCGTATTCATAATAATCCTTCAGCAGATACAAAATAACAGGCAGTATATGACAGCTGTTCTGACCATCTGTCTGATACATCTCAATCACCTGTGCTTCGGATTCCCGATATCGTCCCAACACTTTTAAAACCTGTTTCATTGCCGGAAGAGGATCTGCTGCCTGGCGAAGATATTTTGGATATATTTTTAAAATCCTGCTGCCGACAGTAATCACTCCTACATAGGTAAACACATATAAATCATCTTCATCCACGATTGCTTCCTCTGCGATGAACAGCTCATCATCCACTAAATCGGACAGCTCTTTCTGCTCTCTGCTGTTTTTCTCTACTTTTAAAACGCCATAAGATTTCAGATTTTTTATAAACTGCTTCAGCTCCTGCTCGTCATATAAAAATAATTGTTTTAATTCATTCTTTGTATAACGCCTTTGTTCTCTGACAAAACGCGAGATAATATTCATGATTTCATGCCTTTCTCACAGAAGCCCGCTAGAGCGTGTTTGAAAAATGATTGCGCATGTAGGCTTGTAAGCGGATCTTAATTCTTTACATACCGTAATTCCTTGCTAATCATAATACTTTGCCTTAAAATCATCTCCAAATATGCGCATACCCATTTTCTCAAACGCATCGCATACTGCAGAATACCGGCTGCTGTCACAGCCGCTTCCGGCAAACAATTTATGCTTATACTGCTTTGCAGCATCTTCATATAAGTACATAAGCACTTTGCTCTTAAACACACTGATAAAATAATCCCTGTCTGCGGTTTCCATACTCTGCTGCCTAGTCTTTAACGCATTGCCGGATAGAAAATACGGCCCCATCAGCTTATCTTCATTGACCTTATATTCAAGCGCCAGCTTGCTATTGATTGCTTTGCGAAGTCTGTTCCAATCTGTCAGGACAGCATCGTTATCTTCGCCAAGCATAACCATGCACTGTACATCCTTGTCATTTTCATCTATACCGATATATTCAAAGCTCCATCTTCGTTTAAAAGCTGTATCCACTGGAAACACACCCTGGTCAGCACTGTTCATTGTCGCCCAGATATACATATTATCAGGTATCTGTATTTTCCTATAATTTTCAGGCACACCACCTAATTTTTCTGCCAGATGTGCGCGCAGATCTTCGGAAGCATGAATCTCATATTCACTTACTCCGTCCTCATCGCGGTCTAACAGCTGAAATATATCACCGAATACAGCTGCCACCTTTGCCCTGTTGATTTCTTCAATCAGTAACAAATGCGGTCTCGGCCTCCCGCTTCTTCCGCTGCGCAGAGCTTCTACATATACACGCATAAACGGGCCAGGGACAAACTGATAGCGAATATCGCCCTTCGCTGACACAGGCTTATACGTTCCAACAAATTGTGAATAAGTATAATCAGGATGAAAAGTAACTCTTTCGAATGTCCCATCCAGCGAATCTTCCGTGTCTATCCCCTTGATCTGAGACAGCAGATGTTCGGAATCCTTTTTTAACCGCTGGCTTTTTCCAGTTCCCGGTGCACCGAATACAATCCTGTTGCGTTCATACCGCCTGCCATGTGTATTCAGCAGACTATCCAGATTGGTATGATAGACAGGCGGCACGTATTCTGCTGTCTTTCGTTCTCTGTCTCTGTCAGGCACTGCCTGAATATCACTTTTGCATACCTGATCTGCAGTCTGATCCTCACACTTGATGCTACATTCATTATCCAACATCCTTGTCTCGTTCTCACTGCTGCAGGCCGCCTCCGCACCTGACTTTTGCATATAAGCAGAATAAATGTTCTGATTCTGCTCATTTTGACCAAATTCAAACAGCACCCTGCCCAGCATCTCTCTCAGCCTGTCTTCCTCTTCCATATATGGGCGGTTATCGTATTTTACAATATAATCCTGCAATGCCTCCTTATGAATCACAGAGATATAAATGCCTAATTTATTCGTGATTCTCTCAAATCTCTGCTTCGGCACATAATCATTCGGAATAATGATCTGATTGCCAGGCCCATTTCTAACGCCGTTCTTAGTACCGGAAATCAGCTCTATTTTTAATTCGTTACATTCGAGACTAAATATATAGTCTCTATATTTCTCTACCTGGTCATTGACTCCGAAGCAAAAATATTTCATATGATTCTGCTTCGCATACTTCCACGCAACACCTCTTTCATAAGCGCCGCTGTCTCTTGTGTCAAAAAAATTTTTCGTATTATCCTGCTTATGCACTAAAGGATATATAAATATGACGATACCATCGTCTTCACCTTCCGGCGGCTGCATCACAAAGCCTCGGTCCTTGGTACCAGGAATATATAACTTTGACGCACTATCAATATGTAAATATCTGTCCAACGCATCTACTGCCTGTTTTGTTGTGTATGCCATATTCCTCTCCTATCAGCAAACGCTATCTATCAAATGTATACTATATGAATTTTTATTCTTATGACAGTCTCTATCTGTGAATTTTTACTCGTTTAGCAGTTTAAGCGGGATACATCTTTTCCGTATAACAGATCATAAACTGCATCCGCCAGACACTTGGAAAATAATGGCGGCACTGCATTTCCAATCATTTTATAGGTCTCTACGTTACCTCCATAAAATATATAATCATCAGGAAATGTCTGCAGTCTTGCAGCCTCCCTCACTGTGATGGTACGCTGCTGCGCAGAATCCGGGTGGATATGCCGTAGTCCGTCCTTATATAAATGAGCAGGGATTAAATTGCTCGGCTCATTCCATCTAAGCACATGGTACTTATGTACATTGGATATCTTTCCAGTCTTTTGCGTATATAACTCTTTCAATGCCTGAGTAGACACATATTCACATCTTCCCGATTCGATATCCTTGGTCAGCAGTTCAAATATTTCAATATCCCGCCGGCTCTGCCATCTCGCCACATGATTCAGTACAAATGGCTCTGGAAGGGAATGGGATAGCTTTCTTCCCTCATATCTCATTTCCTCTTTCAATGGATATAATCCCGGCAGGTCTCCGATCGCCTGCTTCACCGTCTTTTTTTTCTCTGTCCTATATCCTGGCAGGATATTCTTATAAAATAATTCCAGCATCTTGATACATGTCTGATCCCCGAACTTCTCTTTTCTAAGCCCCAGAATAATCATCCGTTTTCGATTCTGCGGCACGCTGTATTCTGTAAAATCTATGACGGCATCTTTCAGATCAGGCAGAACTCTATATCCCGCCAGATCAAAGCTTTCTTTTATGATTTCAATAATCGGCCGATCGTCCGGTTTCGCGCTTAAGATTCCTGGAACATTCTCAAAAACAAATGCTCTCGGCTTATATCTGTCCACTACTTTTAAATAACTCTCAAACAGATAATTTCTATAATCATCCCGCATTCCATGCTCGTCCCTTACCCGACCCGCAATCGAATATGCCTGGCACGGAGGGCCGCCTATAATCAGATCTATGCCGCCCGCTTTCTCAATCAGCGAATCCAGTCCATCTGATTTTCCGTATTCCTCATCATCCCAGCCGCTGCACAGCTCATCTGTCCGCTGAATGTCGAATCTTAATACTCTGCTTTGCGCGTCTTCGTATTTCCACTTATCCTTTAGACGGACTGCAAGATTACGACAGGGCGCTTTTTCCCATTCCACTGCGGCAATCGTCTGATAATGACCGGACTGTTCAAATCCATCCATCAGGCCCCCGCAGCCTGCGAATAAATCAATCGTGTTGATTTTTTTATTTTCCATTTTTCCTCCAATTCGATCATTCAGATCGCCAAATTCCCTCTTGGCAAAATCTCCCCCGTTCTTATATCATGCCCTTTTGGTACGTACTTTCCACTTAATACTAAGCACTAGTACGTCGGTCACTAAATATCTCACAGTTTCACTTGTCTATTTTTCCGATAGCACATGTCAAAAAACTTCAATGTACCCCGGTACACCCTCAATTTTTTGACATGCACTCTCGAAAAAATATCCGGCGTGAACCTATGAGATATTTAGTGACCGATG
>CANDMV010000077.1 GCA_947385875.1 uncultured Eubacterium sp.
AACTATGTGGCTTTCAGCCACTTTCACGGCACAGCTGTGAATAATTCAGGTTTATTTTCTTCTGAGATATTTTTCTTATAAACACAAAGCCAAGAATATCAAAAATCAGTAATGGTATTTTGAATAACAAATTTCTAAGAAAATTAAACCCCGGATGAAACCATTGTACAAAAAGGCCTCCTATACTCTCGATCAGCAGCATAAGGGGCGGATATGGAAATGACGATAACATCTGATTTTTATAATAAAAATCATAGGGATCCCGCTCTCCGCTTAGAAACGTCTCAACAAACGGCATAAACATTCTAATCTGATAATCTGAAGAAAATATTCCCATCAAGAGTATTTTAAAGGCAGTTACAATAGAAAAAGCAATCCATACCAATTTATTGTAGTTTTCTTCAATATTGATATGCTCTTTCAATACACCCATTTCCGCACCAGACCTTTCCTCCCAACTAAAAACTATACTTTATGTCTTTCAGGCAAAAAACCTGCGCCGGACACAAACTCCCTCCAATATCGTATCGTCGCCATATAAGCCTCATAATCCTTCGGTGTCCCCCATCCAAGGTACCTTCTGACTTCAAAGACTCTCGCATCCATTCCCAATGCCAGTGCATGACAAATTACTTCGTCTACATAAAATTCATTATTTATCCTATCATTTTCCGCAATCATCTTTTCTGCTGCCTTCACAAAATCCCGCCCATGCCGAAACCAAAACGTCGCCACAACTGCATGATCTTCCATTGGTGTATCAGATAGAGCTTTTTTTATAGACAATTCTGTAATCCTGCCGTTTTTATCAGCTCTCACCCATCCATATGCATCAGGATCAGCCATAACAGCCTCATTATGACGATATGTAAATACTATCAAATCACTGTTTTCAGTAAGCTTCCAAAACGCATCTGTATCAATTTCCATCCCGTTATCGCATCCTGCAATCAGCAGCTGCTCCTCATGATTGATTTTTTCTTTTGCAAGCAGACAGGTACATGCCTGACCTTCTGTAAGATTCTCTGCAGTGATAAAAGACGCTTTTGGATAATGCTTTTGGATCTTCTGCTCTACGCCATCCGTCTTATGAAATGTCCGGTCTATATATATTATATTGCTGCCGCCTGCATCAATCCCCGGAAGATCCATTGTCGCACACACAACCATTGGATATTCCTTCCCGCTTCTTCGATCTATGGTTGGAATTACGGGCTTATGCTCCTTATAACCTTCATCTGCAAAGCGCCGCCCTGCACCAGCCATAGGTATTATAATATTCATCCCGTAAACCCCCTTACATATTCAGTCCAAAATAAATAATCCCGCAGATCCTCCGGCGTACCCCATTGACAAAATTTATCCACATTCACCGGCACCCATACTTTCAAGCCATCCTGCACCATAAAGTTATATGGGAGGCTAGCATAAAATTCACCATTCAAAGCCTGCCCGCTGTCAACAAGCTTACGGCAGTAATTTTTTAACAGTTTTCCTGTCTTGAAATAATAGACTCCAGGTGAATGCTTTGCTTTTTTCTTATCTTCTTCAAAAGAAAACTTTTCTCTGATTTCTAAAAGATTATCCTTGCCATCCGTAAGACAGGATGCATAATAATTCTTTCCAATCAAAAGATGTGGATGAAATCCGGTATAGCATGGGATACATCCATCACATCCCCGCTCGGACACTTCTTGTACAAATCTGCCATAATCCCATGTCATATAAAAATCACAATAGTTAATAATACAAGGCTTCGTGTCTTCTATGTACTCTGCCGCCCGAAGCACATCATATACCGGCCCCTTTTTCACCCATTGATCAACTGCACAGATTACTGCTGATGGCGAAATCCGACGCAAAAGCTTTTCCATATCCGGTATCGAATCCAGATGCTCTTTCCTACAGACAAACAGTATATCCGTCTCTCCCGGATACATTCCATCTAAAATCCACTGGATAATCGGCATCCCCTGTACATCGATAAACGGTTTCAGCTCTGTATAGCCGGCTGCTGCAAAACGTGAGCCATAACCTGTCATAGGTATGATTATCTTCATATTTCCTTCTCCTACTGAATTTTTTTCCGATACTTCTCTGCATCCCAGCCGAGCAGAAAATCCTGTTCTTCTTTCGTAAGCAGACTGCATCTATGTCCATGATTTTCTGCCATGACTTGTGCCGCAAAACTAAGTACGCTCTGTATCTCCCATGCTTTTTTAACAGAATCTGCATGGATATAAAGATCATCTTTATAAGCAATAACTACCGGCTCCCCATACTGGGCCCGAAATTTTTCAAGCTTTTCTTTTTCCAGCGCTGTTCCGGCATCGTACATTGCTTTTCCAAGAAAAACAACACAGTCTGGACAGAATGTATATTCCCATATGCGCCCTAAGCTCCTCGATGCACGCAGTACATTTTGATCTGTCACACGCCATATAATCTTTTCTTTAAACATCGCGGATAATTCTGTGACTGCATGATATCCAGACAAATCGAGCCCAAGATATCGTTCGATCTGCCCTACGACCTGTTCTGTCACTGCAATTACATCATCCGCAGTTTCTGCACTCACTAACAGACCATGATTCTGTAAAAATACAACAGAAGGCTCTCTGCCATACTTTCTATATTCCCTGAAATATGTTTTTGCCAACTCTGCTCCTGGAGTTGCATACGGAACAATAAGAGCCTTCGGAAACAGATTCTTTAATACATCCAGCCCGCCCTTTCTGCAGGCCAGAATATTCACCACAACTGGATGTGTGTGCAAAGAATATCTTCCAGATATCGAATGCAGAAATGTCTCTATCGATGGTCTTCCTCCTTCCAATAATGCATCCTGCAGGATCTCCCCTGCTTTCTTTTCCGTCATGCTGTCCATATCTTTACACCGCAAAAATGCATCCCGTATCATTTTCGGATTAACAGCGGCATAACCTGCACCCTCTGTCAAATCAGCCAGCTGATATCCTGATGCTTTAATCATCATCCGCTCAGAATGAATTTTATAAGCAGAATTTCCTCCTCCTGCCTGCACCAAATCTTCACGCATACCTGCATATTTTGACATCCGAATAAACTCTCTCATTACAAACTTCCCTGCCTATCCATCTATGTTCTACTTTTCCTCAACATCTCTCACAACCTTCCCCGGCACCCCCATCACCACCTTATGATCCGGCACATCCCTCGTCACCACTGCGCCTGCCGCTACAATACAATTTTCCCCAACTACTACATTCGGAAGTATATTCGCCCCAGCGCCTATCGTCGCATTTCTTTTAATATACGGCCCCTTCACATGCCCCTCATGATATTCCTCCCGCCCCATTGTGTTATCATTCGTTGTTGCCACTAACGCAGAGATGAACACATGATCTTCAATTACCATATTCCCCGTAATATGCGTATTATCCATAATCTTCGTATAGCTTCCAATCACCGTATGATAATTAACGCTGACATTCCGGCTGATCAGACAGTAATCTCCCACACTGCACTCCTCCCTGATCGAGCAGTGATCTCCAAGCAGTGTATGCTTCCCGATGCTCACTCCGGCATATACAACACATCCGGGACTTAATACAGCTCCTTCTCCAATCACTGTCGTCTGGTATTCCCCGCTCAGCTTTCTGGATGTACATCCCGGTGATTTTGGCGGACGTCCAACGACACAGTGCTCAAAGATTTCCGCCCCTGACTGTATCCTGACATCAGGATAAATAACTGCAAAATCATGAATGACTGCATCCTGTTCGATAACCGCACCCTGATAAATGACTGCTTTTTCAGATATCATACACATACTACGCAGCCTCCCTTCCGGCGGCCTGCGGTCTATTCACGAGAAGGCCTATTCCCCCCCCCCCGATCCATCCATTTTATACTCTTCTTTCAACATGCCATACCATTTCAGCATTCTGTATTCTCCTCCCAAAAACAAATGATTGCGAAACTCTCCTTCATACACAAAACCGCATCTTTCATACAGCCGGATCGCTTTTTGATTCTCTCTTAGGACATTTAAATATACCCGTTCCATCCCAAATTCTATAAAAGCCATACGAAGTATTTCTTTCGTAGCCGCAAGTGCAAGTCCCCGTCCCTGCGCCTTTTTCCTGAGCACGATCGCATATTCTGCATTTTGAGCTTTCAGATCCAGGTTTTTCAGGCTGATGGTACCTAAATACTCTCCGCCGTCTTCTGTCACGGCATAATGGATACTCTGCCCATCCTGCGGTACGTTTCCTGCCGATTGAATAAATGCCAGTACATCTTTCTTCGTCTTCTTTACAGCTGCAAACCGGAAGTTTTTTTGTATATCCTTATCCTGCATCCATTCCAGCATTCCTGCCGCATCTTCCTCCCTTAATTCCCTTAATACCACATCTTTCACCTTCTTTCGAACTGCCTCGATCCACAAACCGATCCACACATCTCTGTTAATAATTCAGCAGATCCCACGGAAAGCCTTCAATTTTCACAACCGTCCTGCCGATTCTGCTAAGCACATAGCAGATGACTCCTGCAGTCAAAAAAATCCAAAGCAGCCGATACGCTCCTGTCTGAAGCATCTTTGCCATTTCTTCATCTATCAGCGAAAACTGAATCACCAAACGCATAAGCGCCGGAACCATGACAGCCAATACAAATGCTGCCCTCCATAAGCCTTCTGTCAGCGCATTCAATCTGTCAATCGAACGGGTCAAAAGCTCTTTTGGCACACTCCACTTGTATTCCCACAAATACTGCCGCCGCAGCTTCTTATTATTTTCATACAAATGAAGACGAGATTTGATATACTTTTCCTCCAGCCATATCTTATCCTTCACATCCTCCAGAGCTTCCCTGCCAAGCAGATGATAATAAGGCTTTACATATTTCTCTCTGATCTTTAACATATCCAGATCATACAAATACGCAGATTTTGACAAACCTCCAATATTGCCGTGGCTGATCCCTCCGCTTCTGTGTCTTGCAGCGGCAAAATTCTCATAATGAATATCCCAGCCTTCCCTGACAATCCGACAGTGCATAGGATAATCCTCTACCAGCCAGAAATCCTCGTCAAACGCGCCGTACCTGTCAAAAAATTCTTTTTTATAAAAAAAGCTTGTCGTAGGCAGGCACGCGCAATATGCCACCAGCTCGAACAGCTCTCTTCCGCCATGCGCAGCTGCTTCCCGCACATTTTGGAATAATGCATATCCGTCGATTCGTTTTAAAGTATGGTCACACATGGCAGTCTGCGCCATCTCTACGCAGCATCCTTCTTTTGCATCCTCGAATCCAGATACAAACCTCTCCAGCACTTTTTCATCGAAATACGCATCGTCCGCTGCCAGTATTCCAATAAAATCCCCATTCACCAGTCGAACTGCGTGATTTAAATGCTTCACCGTACCCAGATTACTTTTCTCATGATTTATCAGCACATTCGTTATATTTTTCTTTTTATTTGTATCTATATATCTGCGCAGCTCATCCTCCGGGAAATGATCCGAACCATCGTCACTAATCAGCAGTTCAATATTCCCATAGGACTGGAAAAGCACGGAATCGATGGCTTCATATATAAACTGAAATTTACGATAACTGCATATAATAACTGAAACAAGCTTTGCCATACTCAGATCTTCCTCCTGTCCGCCCTGTGATCCATAACTGCCTTCATAATATTAATACACAGCTTCGAAATTATTTTTACAGCCAGTGCCACAAATGCGGCTGCTGCTCCGGCTGCCCATAAGAATCCCAAAGAACCGTCAGGAGCAAGCGGTATGTTCAGATAAAATAATAATGACAATATCATCAGCCAGCGAAGCTCTTTTTGCGTGCTTATATAAAATTTTCCCGCCCGCATCTGATAAAATCTGCCCATCAGCAGTACCGGCATATTTTTTATCTTCCACAACAGCTTTTTATGAAACTTCCATGTATTCCATTTTCTCTCATTCATGACCATTGTTAAGACTGCAGCCGCATGGCGACAGCGCACCCTGTCCATGAAAGAGTATTGTTCCATTCTCGGCCCTGCATAATCCTGAAGCATTTTTATACAATCACTGTAATAACGGTCTTTCATTCCAAAAGCGATATATGCAAGGTCGTCCTCAACCTTGTAAATACATGTATGAACTGTAATCTCATTGAATACAATCACCTCTTCTTTCGCTTCACACAGCTTCAGCCACAGCGTCCAAAAAGGAATGCATGGATAATCTGTATCAAAGCCAATCTGTTCTAATCGTTCTTTCCGAAAGCAGACAGGCGCAGTACATATGGACGGCTCAAATGAATGCGTGCCAAACTGCACGAACAGCCTGCCCGAAGCAGTTTCCTCCAGCATTTTAATATCCGCATCCGATGGGCAGATGCCGCCCGCCTGACCGCCGTCCTCCCAAAATGGCAGTGACCGCGACACAAGAACGCTGCCATGCGCCATGCGAAAATACTGCGCCATTTTTGTCAGCGCATCTTTACCGTATAATTCCTGCTCTACTGTCAAAAACATCATATATGTGCCATGCGCCATAGATAAAGCTGTCTGACAGCCGGCAGCCTGTCCCATATAAGCCGGCTGTTTATGTACGGTTACAAACTGGATCTGATCTGACTTATGCTCATAGATATATGCTTCCACCTCATCCACGTCAAAATCACAGCTGTCATCGTCACAGACAATCAGCTCGACTGCCTTATAATCCTGTTGGAATATATGCTCTAAGCATCGTTCCAGACGGTGCCTCTGCTGATAGACCATCAGCGCGATTGTAAAAAGTTCCATAATCTTCTCCGTCGTTAGGAACTGTAAATAAATAACTGCTGAGATTGCTTGTCTTTTTCTCCGATAGCGCAGTCCAAAAATCAGTTACATAGCCCGCTAGGCGCCTGATTTTTGGACTGCACTATCGAAGAAAAATCCGGCACACTATTCAGCAGTTATTTATTTACAGTTCCTTAACCATTTATTTAAACTCGTTTATTTTTTCAATCACATATCCAGTCTCATCCTCCGTCATCCCCACATACAGCGGCAGGCTCAATTCATGCCCTGCGCTGTATTCAGCAAACGGAGTGACTTTCAAGCTGTCTTCTCCGTATGCCTCCTGCGCTGCAATCGCGATCGGATAATGGCACACGGTATGAATCCCGTTATCCTCTAAATATGCCCGCAGCTCATCCCGCTGTTCGCACATGACTGCAAAAATATGCCATACATGCGTCCGTTCATTCCCTGTCTGCGGCAATCTGATTTTCTGATTATGAATGCCTGCCAGATACCTCCCGGCGATTCGGCCGCGCTCCACGTTATACTGCTCTAAGTATCTCAGCTTGATTCTTAGAAAAGCCGCCTGAAGCTCGTCCAGCCTGCTGTTGATGCCTTTGTACTTATGGCAGTATTTTTCCGTGCTCCCATAATTTCCCAGCGCGCGAATCTTTCCTGCAAGCGCTATGTCATCTGTTACAGCCATCCCGCCATCTCCAAGCGCTCCGAGATTTTTCCCCGGATAAAAAGAGAAGCATCCGACATCTCCAAAGGTACCGGCTTTCTTTCCCTGATAAGACGCTCCATGTGCCTGCGCACAGTCCTCGATGACAAATAGATGATGATGACGCGCGAATTCCATCACTGCATCCATCTCGGCCATCTGCCCATACAAATGCACAGGAATGACCGCCTTCGTCCTGGAAGTAACTGCCTCTTCTAATCCTGACACACCCAGCGTATAAGTAACCGGGTCAGGATCTGCCAGCACAATCTGAGCGCCTGTATAACTGACTGCCAGTGCAGTAGCGATAAACGTATTCGATGGTACGATCACCTCATCGCCTGCACCGATTCCCAACGCACGCAGAGCCAGATACAATGCATCTAGCCCGTTTCCTATCCCAACGGCATACCGTACGCCCAGATATGACGCAAATTCCTCCTCGAACTGACGGACCTCATCTCCGAGAATAAACCATCCTCTGTCATATACTTCGGTAAATTTCTGAACCATTTCCTGACGTATTCTCATATGCATTCCTTCAAAAGACGCAAAAGGAATCTGCATTCTATTCTCCATCCCTGTTTCTTTCCTGCTCATCTGGACACCACATTTTTGAACCATGTTTTGGCTTCTTTTTCATAAACAGCATAATCCCGGATATAATCCGCTTCATCATAGTGCTCGCTGGCCAGTACAAGAAGGACTGCGTCTTTTGAAAAATCATACATTTCCCTCCAGACCATCGGGCCGATCAGCAGTGCTCTCGCAGGATTATCCAAAAGGATGTTTTCCTCTTCCTCTGGAGTCTTCACCAGTATTTTTACTTCTCCATGTACGCAGACAAGCGCCTGATTCAGCTCCCTGTGTGAATGAAACCCTCTGCGGATTCCATCTTCCACGCCAAATATATAGTAAACTCTCTTAATGTCAAACGGAATTGTCGCGTTTTCCTCTACCGGAATTAAATGTCCCCATTTATCATGAAATACTTTGAAATCTACCATTTCTGTATTCTTTATCATTCTAAAATTCCTCTATCTGTAACAGTCACAGTTATCATGCCTTCACTGCCGTTTCCTGCGCATATTCTTTAAAAAAGCTCCTGCTGCGCAGATCATAAAACGCAAGCCTCCACTCCGGCTTAAGCTTCATCCGCGCTGCTGCCTCCTTCATCTGTTCCCGGTCCCTGCAGTAACGGAATACAAACTTCTTCAAATCCTCCCTGCTAAGCCTTCGTACATACGGCCATATCTCACGTTCGTGAAAAAGCAGATGATCACAGTCACACTGTATTCTATGACCTCTTACCGGACATGCAGCATCACTGACGCCGCCTGCTCTATGCAGCAGCACTGGGAAATCACAAAACAGCATCCGCCTATGCGCCCGATTCATTTTCAAAAACAGCGGCCAGTCCTCAATCAGCTTGTAATGAGTATCCAATGGAAAAAAACGAAGCAGCTCTTTTGTATAAAACGCCGAAGCCCCAATCGGGAAAAAACATTTTTCAGCCAGCTTTGCAAACTGTCCTTTCCAGTCCAGCTCATTACACGCAAATGCTTCTTCCGGTTCCAGATATTCTCTTCCCGTCCTGCGCAGACAGCCGTCACAGAGAAAGGAACGGCCATATATACCTGCTGCATCTGTATCCATCATTCGGGAAAGCTCTCTGGCATAGCTGCTCAATACATTTACATCGCAGAACGCATCATCGGCTGCCAGCAGTGTCATATATCCGCCGGACACCATGGAGACTGCATGGTTGAGATTACAGACGGTCCCCACATTCTGCGCATTTGTAATTACCTGATACTCTATTCCCTTACGACTCTGGCCGCCAATATATGCCTCGACCTCAGGCAGATAGAAGCCCTCACTCCCATCATCCGCAAATATGATCTGGATATATGGATAAGTCTGCATACACACAGAATCTACCGCCTGCCTCCAATACTGAGGCTGCTGATAGTGAACAATGATCACACTGAATACCTCTTGCCCAAATGTCGTCATCCTCAAATTCCCGCACATCCTTTTTCGATCGCTCTCTCATATTCATCACACAGCTGCCCTGCTTCCCCAAAGCCTACTACCTGTCCATGCTCCAGCCAGAGCACCTTGCTGCACATCTGTCGGATCTGCGGCATCGAATGCGATACGAAAAATACCGTCGTACCTCCTCCCATCATCTCCATCATTCTCTGATAGCTCTTTTCCTGAAACGCCGCGTCTCCGACTGATAAGATCTCATCCACGATCAGAATCTCAGGATTTACAACCGTTGCGATCGAAAAAGCCAGACGCATCTGCATCCCAGAGGAATAATTGCGGATCGGAATCTCAATAAACTTCCCAAGCCCGGAGAATTCTACGATTTCATCATACTTACTCTCCAGATAGCACTTGGTATACCCAAGGATCGCACCATTTAGAAAAATATTTTCCCTGCCTGTCAGCTCCTCGTCAAAGCCGGAGCCAAGCTCCAGCATCGGGACGACATTTCCCCGGACAGATACGGTTCCCTTTGTCGGCTTCATAATACCTGCAATAATCTTCAACAGCGTACTTTTGCCTGCGCCATTCCTGCCGATGATCCCCAGCACATCCCCTTTGTCCAAGGAAAAGCTTACATCCTGCAGCGCCCGGAAATACTCATACTGCAACTCTTTTTTGATGGCGGCTACAATAAATCCTTTTAAAGATACCTGTTTATTTTTCTCCAGCCTAAAATCCATCGTAATCTGATCTGCCTCTACAATTTTTTCTAACATAGCCACCTCTTTTAATAAGAACCGATCTTATGCCTGACACAGACTCATATAGGAACCCATCCTGTGCCTGACCAGCCGTCTCACTTATATATGAAATATGAACCGATCCTGCGTGCGTCGAAATACCGCCCCGCCAATCAGCACCGCCACAGCTGCGAACAGGAAGCATTCTAAAAACAGCTCCGGCGAAGGCACACTCCCGCCTATGACGACTTCGCGAAAAAACTTTACATACCGGCACATCGGATTGACATCCATAATCCATGCGTACTGTTCAGACAAAATATTTTCCGGGTAGAACAAAGGCGTCATATACATCCAGAGCATCGAAAACACGCCCCACAAAAACTGCACATCCCGAAAAAACACCATCAGCGCAGACAAAAGCATCCCCCATCCAATGCTGAATAACATCACGCATACCATTGCATAAGGAAGAACCAGATAAGCAGCCGTGACAGCTTCTCCTGTTACCAAAGCCACTATGACTAAAGGCACCATAGATATGAGAAAATTGATCCCGGAAGAAAGCACTTTTGTGACAGGATAGATATATTTGGGCATGTAAACCTTCTTTACCAAGGATGCATTATTTACGATTGCCCCAAGCGCCTGTCCTGCTGCCTCAGAAAAGAAATTAAATACAATCGTCCCGCTGAGCAGATATAATACAAAATTATCCACGCTCCGAAAGACCTGTGAGAATACCATATACTGCACAGCCATTGTCAGCAGCGGATTTAACAAGCTCCAGAACATCCCAAGCACTGATTTTTTATAACGCACCTTAAAATCCCTTGACACCATCTGCTGTAATAAAAATCTGTATTTCTTAATGCCGGATAAATATCTTATCATAAAACCTCCCTGCAAATTTTCCGAAGGAATAAAGCGTCTTGTGGTCTTTCAGCTTTAACCATATGAAATGGCGAAGCTTACTCCAACACACATCATCTATCGGATCTGCTGGGTGATCTTCCTCTCCAAGCAGAATTGTCTGGTTTAAAAATTCTTCGATATTGATATTTCTGCAGGCGCCATAGACCTGATCTTCAAAATAAGACGCACTGTAAATCTTTCTGTCCGAATACCGGATATGGCTTAAATATCCTTCAAAAGGCAGAGACACGTCCACTGCACGGTATGGAACATATGCCCAGTAATCTCTAAAGGTTACTATAAAATCCTCTACAAACTGCAGCGCAGCCTTCTGTATTGCCGAAATAATAAACGTATCCTGATATATTTTTTCTTCCGGCTCTAATTTCGGCTGCACGTCGCCGCCCCGCTGTTCAAATCCGATACAGGCAGGCCCGTGGTCTGACAGCAGATGCTCCCGCAGCAGCCCGGATACCTTTGGTATGTCAGGATACAGTGGATAGATTGTATAGTTTCCAATCCGCTGCATTCTGGCAGAATGTTCACTGTCGCTATGGATAAACAGCACATCTACACCTCTGCCGAGCAGATTGGATATGGCAGTCTGTATCCTGCCGCTGTATCCCATATCAAAAGTCATATGATTGGCACCGATCTGTTCGTAATATCTGCCGGCAAGCTCCCTGCTTTCCTGAAGCTGCTTCGGGCTGTAGATACTGCTTATGAAAATATTCATAAAACGTATATATGTCTCTTCATCCAAAAACCTTTTCTCATAATCTATGCCGCTGTCTGACAAGAGCTTTTTTTGATCCTCCATTGTCATTTCAGGCTCTGCAGCAAACTCCAGCATCTCTAACAATGATTTTGGCGTATGATTGCCAAATACAACCGGCAGACAGAAAAAATCCTGCTCGCTTTGAATCATCCCGCAGAGTAATGCCTTTCTGGATGCATATAAGTAATGCGCCTTTGGAGCATCTTCTTTTTGAATACCTGCCACTCTTTCATATGCTTTCTGCACTAGATAGCCGTCCCTTGCCAGAAAATGGATGTCCGAAACCTCTTTTTCGCTGCATTCCTTTCCAATCCATGCTGTAATACCCATCAGATGCATACCCAGCGGATAATATCCTACAAGGAAAGGATCCATATTCAGATCGCTCTCCTCATGAAAGCTCTGGAACGGATTGTCAAAATACCGATTTGCCACCAGTGCAAGCATACAGCCAAAGCCGATGGATTTTCGCATCTCATCCTTTTTTGTCCGGCCTGCCGCATCCGCTTCTGACAAAAAAGCACATGCGTTTGTTGAAACACCCTGAATGACATTTTCAAATGCTTCCATTGCCTTCGGCAGAAAAAGCGGAGCAAAGCCATGCTTTTTTGCATTGACTACATCATTTTCCCATGTATCCCCGATATGGTACGGTCTGGATGCAGCAGGCAGATTCAGTTCTTTCTTTACATATTGAAACAGCCTGCCTGTATACTTAGACAGCCGCAGCTGTGAAGATAAATACAGACGATCATACTGCATATAACCGTTTCGTTCCAGAATTGTCTTTATGGTATCTGCATCCAAATACATATCTGACACAAAGATTACCCTTTTGCCTGCCAGCAGCGCTGTTTCATACAGCTGTCTGCCTGCGTTCCTTACCCCGCCAAACTGTATTTCCAAAGCCCGCTCGGCGCGCATCATCGCCTCTGCCGTTTCCATTGGAACCAAAAGGTCGGCTGACATGCACTGATAGATTTCTTCCAGCGTCACATCCTCCCATTTGGGATGCAGCCTGCTGCATTTCTTCCTTGCAAGCCTTTCCGCCATCATCCGCATCGCTGAAAAGCTCATACTGCATTTCATGCGGCCTTCCCATTCCTTGTCCAACAGTGAAAATAAATGCTCCGGCTTATAAAACGGCCTGTTTACCAATGTGTCAAAGATATCAAAGCTCACATACGCACACTCCGATGTACAGACGCATTCCTTAAGATGCTCCAGTTCCCCATTCCACGAGGTCTTTATGGATTCGAAGAAATAATCATCCTTAGATGCCCGCTCTGTCTCATCTAAGCAAAAGCTTTTTAATAGCTCTGCCCTCTTTTTTTGTTCATTTCCTATAAAACGCCCGGCAGAAAGTGTCCGCCACAGCCTTGCATAATATTTACGAAACTCATGCAGATCGACACGGTACTCCGCTTTTGCGTCTGCTTTTTGTAAGAAATGTTCACAAAAATCAAATACTGCATGCAGATCCCGGATATTTTTTTCAAACCTTTGAATCGTCATCGTATTGCCGTCAGTGGAAGCATCTTTATGCTGACAGTAAAAATACGCGTCATTTTCCACCGCCGCCACGCGCTTCGCAAAATAAAATAATACCGTTGAAAATGCGATGTCTTCTGCCATAACTACATGGGAAGTGATTCCCGATTGGTAATATGGAGCACACTGATCCCACAAAGATTTCCGGTACAGCTTATTCCATATCGTATGCCAGGAAAAGCACATGCCCCTCTGTCCGAAAAAAGCCTGCTGAACATCTTCTCCGATCAGTCTGTCAAACCGAAAGCACGCCCGATGAAGATTGTAGATCTGCCGCCTTCCATCTTCAGCTTCATGTACGGTCTTACCGACCACAATGTCTGCCTCTTGTAAAACAGCAGCTTCTAACAGCGTATGATAATAATCTATCGATACATAGTCATCACTGTCTAAAAAAGCCAGAAAATCTCCGTCTGCAGCCTGTGCACCTGTCAGTCTTGCCAAAAAAAGTCCTTTGTTTGTCTTATGAGAAATCAGCCTGATACGACTGTCGCGGCGCATATACGATTCGGACAGCTCTTTGATGTTCCCCGTGGAGCAGTCATCTACGATAATCATCTCCATATTTTTATATGTCTGCCGCATCAGGCTGGTAATACAGCGCTCAAAATATTTTTCCGTCTGGAACACTGGAATCACCACCGAGATCTTATAATGGTTGTCTTTAATACCCTCGTGCATATCAGCTATCTCCTACTATATCTTTCAATCTGCGCACGGCTGCTTTCTCGTAAATGCCCGTCGTCTCATTGACCTCGTAATCCCCTAGCAGCTTTATGCAGTATGCTTTATCCCGCGCTATGGCATCAAAAGGCAGATAGGCTTCCTGGCCGCACACATCCAGCCAGCTGCTGAATACCTTCTGATAGGTACAGTAATCCTCTGCGAACTCACAGATTCCATCTTGTATGTCTGCGATCATCGCTGAATTATCCTCCTGCCTGCCATATACCAGCGCCGGCTTATGATTCTCATCGAATTCAAACTTAAGGAACGTCGGTTTGTCTTCTGTAAAAAGAATTTCCGCCAGCAGGTTGCGAAAAACAATCTCACTGTAAGCCCCTGAATGGCGAAATAATGTGTCACGATTTTTCTGCTGGGAAAACATATAGCCGTAAAGCTGTCCGCTGCTCTCACAAAGCCCGGCTGAATCGTTGCCGTACATTCCCATCAGAGCGCCGCTGACATGCACATCCATCCTGCATTTTAGCTCCAGAAAATATTTCAGACACATAGCGCCTGTTCCCTGCCAGCCAAGATCTACGATACATATTTTCTTATGCGTCCCTATGATGTCCGCAAAATATTTTTGCGCCGCTCTCTCCTTGGCCTCATACTGTTTTTTGATCTGTCCGATATGCTCCCTGAATATTTTTTCTATGATCTGATATTCCTCGTCGCCGAAATACATATCGCTTTGAAGGCCATAATCCAAAAAATAGCCCTCCAAATACTCTATATCACAGATTTTAAGCACCTCAGATATCTTCTCGGCCGGAGCAGTCCTTGCCCTGGGCAGCACTACCTGGCTTAAGAAGCTCTTCCAGTTTCTTTCCATCGTAAGCTGATAAGCTGCAAATCTAGAAAATGGAATATAATCACAGTCTGATGCTTTAAACCATTTTTCATAAATTCTGCGCAAAATATATCCATCTCTGGCAACAAACAGCAGCTGGTCAAATCCCTCCTGCTTTACAAGCCGCTCCAGATACTGACAATACCCGACCGCCATAATACCGCCATATGCATAGCCGTATTCATACAAGCCGCTCCTTGGGCATACTCCGCAGTGCAGCCTGCTGTTCACTAATCCCTTGTAAAAGGATGCCGCCAGAGAATCCATCCCGCTCTGTCTATATGGCCTTCCCTGTTCTGTGACATTCGGATAGTACAAGGCATCCCAGCCGATGCGCCTGCTTGCTTCAATATCCGAATATTTCTGATCTCCGATGTGGATATAGGACAGACTGCTGCCCATTTTCTCCTGAACGGCTCTCTGCAGCTTACCGCTGCCTTTCGTCTTCTTATAATCACAGGACACAAAGATCTTTGCAATGCCGCTATATCCGCACCTTTTAAGCAGCCGCCGCAGCGCAGCCTCAGGCAGATACATATCTGATACAGCCACCACCGTCCTGCCTGCTTCTATCAGCTTTCCAAAGACCTCCCGCATATAGGGGTTTGCATAGCACACCTTTTCTTCCATCTGTAATTCCTTCTCGATGGCAGTCTGCTTGTCTATACACAGCTCATCAGACAGGATCTGATAGATTTCATCCATCGTGACCTCTATCTTTCCAATCCTTGCCCTCTGCTCCGCTTCTTCCCTTATTTTGGCAAATCCAATCATGCCCCATTCTGCTTCTAACAGCCGAAACACATCCACCGGTCTTTCTACTGCCCTCAGAATCAGCGTGTCAAATACATCAAAGGAAACTACGTCATACTTCATGAGATGTCTAACAAGCTCATCGATCGGCTGATGGATCGTCCGGTTTCCTTCCGGCATCGTAAGATCACTCAGCTTTTCATCCAGCCCCACGCGCCGCACGCGGTATTTCCAGTTCAGCCTGACGATTTCCTTTGCTTTTCCAAGATAATTCCCATATGCCTGATGCCTGTCCAGATACCGGATATAATCCCGGCTGATAGACGCATGGTTATCTACCATATGTGCATAGATTTTCCTTTTAAATTGTGACATATCCAAACTCATTTGTGCCTGCCCTTCCACTGCGCGATTCTTTGTCTCGTAAATACAAACAGCTTCGCGGCCAAGCTGTTCTTCGGATGCCTATATACCCCGCGCTCCCAGTAGATATCTAAAAATGGATTTTTCCACAGTGATCTTACCGGTATTCTTGCGATATATTTTTTCATATAGCTGCCTGCCGATATGCTGTCCACATTTTCAATATTCCCGATCTGTTCCGCCTGCCGGACCGATGGCATGGTCAACAGCTCTTCGATTCCTACTAACGCATATCGTTGCAATCCTGCCATCCATCGGTCTTTGATCAGAAAGCTGTTGTGACTGATATAATCCTCTAATCCCTGATTGATCCATGCAAGATATCCATTCTGTCTGCACTGCTCAAACTCTAAGCCTGCATCCCCATAACGCTGAAGCGCCGGAGCATCCTCTGAGAAAAAAAGCTCCAGTACTGCTGCACCATCCAGTACAGCATTCAGCTTCTGCGGCCTGAGACGTTCGTTCATAAATGCTTCATAATGACTGCCGCCTAAATACTCTGCGCTTTTAGAACTGTTCTTCAATCCTGCATACAAAAACTTTATATCCGTTTCAGCTCCCAGCAGTCTGTAGATTCTTTCAAGCAAATACTGTGATGTACCATTCCACCCACTGTCAAAAAAAAGCGCCTCCCGGCCAAACAGTCCCTCCGAGCGAAAATACCGTTCCAGATTCATCCGCTCTTTCGCGCACTGCTTTAAGATTTCACTTTCCTTTTCGACATAAACTTTTTTTATTCTGGCAATATCGCCTTTTGTCCGTATCACATCTGTATCAGCAGAAAATCCCTGCCGGATGAGATCAGCGTCTGTTATTCCTTCCAGATTCAGATAGTCCAGCACTTCACCGACTGTCTGTCCGCACGAATAAGGCGGCAGCAGCGCCAGCTCCTTTTCACCCAGTCTGTCAATGGCCGGAAGGAGCAGCGCCCTTCTGGATGCATATAGGTAGATACAGTGATCCATCCCAAATTTTTTCATCACCCTTGTCAGGTTATAGCCGTCCCTTGACAGGCAGTACAGCTTTCTGCCGCCTGCCTTTTCTTTTATCCATGAACACAGCCCCATGTAAAATGGGCCTCCGATCTGATAGCCCATGAGATACCAGAATGCATTCTGACTGGATAATACTATCTTCGATACAGACATTACAGATCGATCAGGATGATCGATACCAGCCTTTTGTACTTCTGTTCGCGATGCAGACAGCCGGGGCATCTCAGAATGCGACGCATAATACAAGCTGTCCGCGAAATCTCTGTCTCCGTCTATGTAATAAAACGTACGAATTCCAAAACGGCCTGCCATAGTTACGTCTGCATGTTCATCATTACCGATGTGTAGAATCCTGCCCGGTCGAACCCGTTCCTTTTCAATAAGGTACGGATACATGCTGCCGTCATATTTTGTTTTTTTCACCTCTGACGATAGATAAATGGCTTCGACATCCTGATAGCCGCAGGCAGTGAGAATCTTTCGAATATCGTTTTCCTCCAGATACATATCTGTCGTCACGACTACCCGTCGGCCTGCATTTTTTGCATAGCGGTAGATTTCCTGCATAGCCCTGTTCGGGAACGCCTCGTTTTGCTCCAGCCTGCGTTCTATCGTTTCATATATGCGTCTCAGCCTGTCTGCCGCTCTTTTCGTACATTGATGCGTCTTTTGCCTGTCTGCCGCTCTTTTCGCATTTTGATGCATCTTTTGCCTGTCTGCTGCTCTTTTCGCACATTGATGCTGATAAATTTCATGCAGTGACGGATGCGGATACCCATATGTATTTTTCACATCTCTATATGCCCGCCGCTGCATTCTGGCTCTTACCCTCGGCCAGTCAGGTCTTTGCACCAGACATCCCATCAGACGAAACACCTTCTGGGGCTCTCCCTGTTTCCGAAAGATCAGCGTATCATACAGATCAAAAGATACAACCGCAGCTTCATCTATTTTCTTCTTCAGTTCCTCTCCAGCCTCTGCTCTCACGCCATCACCAGCCCTATAAAAATCCGAGTAAAAAAAGCACCCGGTATATCAAATCATCTATCCAATCCTGTCTGTAAATCCTCTTTTCAAATAGAATTCCTATTCTGTGCCTCCAGCTTTTTTTATAGCTTAAGACCTCACACGCCAGTGCGCGGCTGCTGCCAAGATTTCGATAAGCTCTGCAAAAATCTTTCGTCTGTCTTGATACAATACCTCTTAAGTCCGATCTATGATGCAAGCGCCTCATCCAGCGTCCTGCCCGGCAGCCTGACATGCCGACAACGTTCTTATCATGCTGCCGATAGTAAATATATGCTGCCTGATCGTAGAGGACCTGACCAAAACAGGAAGCTGTCAGATACATCCACCAATCATGCAGAATCTCGCATTGCGGCCTGTGCGCAGCTGCCATCTCCAACAGTTTTCCATTAAAAACCTCTGTGCATCCCGTACAAATATTCTCAATCAGCGCATTGCCAAAGGATGCCTCTTTCCTTCTTTTATGAACAACAAGCTTTAAATGCCGCAGCATTTCATCCGCATAAATCAGACCGCCGGCATATAAAAGCGGCCTGTCCGCATCCGCACAGCCTTGCAGCAGGCTGACAGCCCGCTGCAGTTTGTCCGGCAGCCACACATCATCCTGATCGGCAAACGCATAATAATCCGCAGTCCGATCCGCATGTGCCATCAGGTCAAAAAAACTATGCTGCACACCAATATTCCTGCCCTTGTAATAACAAATATTCGAATTATTCTCTGCATAATCCTGAATAATTTCAAGAGTCCTGTCAGCAGATCCATCATCTCGGATCAAAAGCTCTGCCTTAACACCCTGCTGCCTTTGTATGCTTTCGATCTGCTCTGCAATGTATTTCTCTCCATTATAGCTTGAAAGCAGTACCTGCACCCTGATATCCGCAGCTAGATTTTCAGGGATTTCCTGCGGCATCTGCGTTTTGCAAAAAATCCGCCTCATATATTTTCCAATCTTTGCGGCCACATAATGCAGTCCGCGCCAACATCGGCCAATCCCTTGTACGCCGTCATGCTTCATTCATAATTTCCGCCACGGATTTCATAATTCTGATATACATGGAATAACTATCCGAGTCTTTTTTCTCCGTCCTGCCCCATACATCCACAAGGCGAGTATCCGATGGATGAGCTATGCCCCAGATGAGCTCATCCGCGTCTGCACCCAGTGCCACACATATATTTACAAACGTATCCAGGCTCATGATCCTCGTCCCGCGTTCAATATGGCCTAGGAACGACATGCTGATGCCGCTTAGCTTTGCAAGCTCACTCTGCGACCAGCCCTTCGTCTTCCTTGCCTGACGGATTCTCATCCCGATCTTGCTATAATCTATTTCCTGCATGGCTTTCCTCCATCCTATCATCAGACTATATATTATCCTGCATAACATTTTATAATAAACTGTTGTGTTAAATTTATATATAATTTTTATGTTAAAACTTGATATATTCTAAAAAAATAATATAATATTCAAAAAAATGCGCTTCTGCGGACCCCCGCGGCGTCATCATCTTTCGCACATTCAGATTCGACGAAAAAATAGTAAAAGTGATCAAAATGTAGAAAATTTATAGAAATATATTAAAAATTAACTGGAAAAACTATGAAAAAGTTACAATTTTTTCTTACCTATTGCAAATTTTATAAAGATAGTATAGAATACTAACAGATAACATTTTATTATAAAATGTTATACGCAAGAATTATTTTTGAGCTATCGCATAATATTACTGTCAATTCCGCACATAGAACAGCATACCTATTCTGTATTGTGTTGTAGGTAGCAGTCTCTCAAAACTTCATGCCCGGTTTACTGGAATACATAAGAGGTGAGGTGACGCAAATGACAGCTTTTGAAATCATTTCGATTTTTATAGGTATGTTGGCTTTGCTGATTGCCTTTGGTAGTTTTGTTATAGCGTTGCTTGCCTTTCTCGTTAAGAGGAACAAGCGAAAATAAATAAGCCTACCTTGTTACTTGGCGGTATAGGTAGGCTTATATAGTCATCTGGAGGTCAACCACTTTGTGGGCGGTTGTTTCCTGTTTTGTATCTATAACTATATCATGTTTCGGCTTTTGTTTCAAGAACAAATTCCGTTAATGCAAACCGTTAGGAAAGTAATAGACTGCTGCCCTCTGTGGCTCTATGGGCTTGAAATACTCGTCCGGGTTTTCTCCGGCTTCTATTAACTCCTGTCTGCATTTCTCTATCCGCTGTAAAAGTTCTTCCCGGCTTTCACCGGTTATCGCCATCACATCATCTAAAGAAAAATACTCATGCTCATTAAATGCAGATGCAAGGCTCATTCTCAAACCGCTGTAGATAGCTTCTAATGACAAATCATAGTTCTGTATGCCATCATCTATAATCGGCTCTAATTCTGCTCTGGTAACGCCATATTTGCCATAATTCGCAAGCAAATTGTTTATAAGTGTGTCCTTTTCCATAATGATCTACCTCGTTTTCTCTTTATCGTCCAAACAGAGCCATATTTTCAGCTATCGCCTTATGCCTTGC
>CANDMV010000078.1 GCA_947385875.1 uncultured Eubacterium sp.
CAGTCTGAAAGTTACAGCCAGAATATGCAGCGGCTTGGCCGGGAGCTGATGACCAAATTATCAGACAGGAGACGGGATTGGGAGTGACCTTCTGTTAATCGGGGCAGCAGCATCCGGTATTCTGGCGCTTTTAATGGCTGTCAGAAGACGTAAGGAGGAAAAATGATGGGAAGAGTAAAAAAAGGACTGGCAGCAGTCATCAGTCTGATGCTCTGCATAAGCGTATTTTTAGTAAACGCACAAGCGGCAGACAAGTGAGAGATAGAAAATAAACTCGATCTGGAAGAATGCAGCCAGGGCGGTACGCTGCTGTTGTCCGTAACGCTTAAGGGTGAGAGTGCATTGGCTTCACAGAAAATATCCAGTATAAGCGGTGTATTAGAATATGACAACAGTCTGTTTACCGTAGAGACAGCGGATATACTTCCAGCAGGAAAGGACGTGAAAGATTGCAGGTTTGATCCTGCAGAGGGAAAGTTTTCTTTCAAATATGACTCTGACCTTACGATAAAAAGCACAGAACCGCTTTTACAGATCAGGCTTCATACAGCAGCAGACTCATCAGAGGGAAAGACGACCGTCTGTGTCATCAATATGCAATGGAGCAGCGCCGACGGAAAACAGAAAGCGGAAATCGAACACCGCATACCCGCACACATCACCATTCTGGAGCCGGAATTAATCGGTGATGTCAATGGAGCCGGCGAAGTAGATATGGCAGATGCCAGAATGGTGATGCAGCATTATAACGGTGCGGCTGTCTTAGAAAGCATCCAGCAGAAAAAGGCAGATGTCAACGGAGACGGCAAAATCAATCTGACAGATATAAAGCTGATGATGCAGTATTATAATTGAGAAATTGATGAATTTTAGTTTTGCATATATAGGCAGCAGCTTTGGCAGTTCATATTGTTCGCGAGTATAAAAGAGTAGGTGATAGAATGTTACAATGGGCAGCGGAGGAAAAAGTACTTTTAGAAATACATAAAGTGATTGCTGATGCATGGCGCATGAACAGCCGGCAGCTTAGTTCCTATTGTAAAAATCTGCGTATGATGCAGCCGGAGATGATGCCCGGCTGCATAGGCAGCGGATTTCTTGATATATTGGACGAAATTCGAGAGATGGAAAAAGAGGAAAGGATAAAGATCTGGCCGAGGATGCTGCAGGATACAGACAAGCTGTTAGAAATGATACGGGAGCATCAAGCTTTGGATGAAAAATGTTGGCAGAATGCATTAAACAGACTGGTGGCACGGCCGGGTAGGTATTTTAAGACAGCATTAGGAAGCGTATTTATTCTGGCTTTAAGAGAAAAGTTGGGAGTTTGTCCGATAGAGCAAAAAGCAGGCCGTCTGGCAGTAAATCAATCGGGATTGAAAGTGCATGGAATTCCGTTCGAACAAAGAGGACTGGAAGGCCAGGGAATCTTACTGTCTGGTCAAAGAGGACTAGAAGGTCATGGAAATTGGCTGTCTGGTCAAAGAGAACAGGAGGGTTGGAGAAACTCGCTGTCTGGCCAAAGAGAACAGAAAGATCAGGAGAACCTTCTGCCTGCAGTCTGGCTGTATGGCCAGACACAGAGATATCAAAGCTTTTGGAATGTCCAGAGGATGAAGGCGACAGCTGCGGCGCAGCCAGATATAGGACTGTACGGGGATGTGTGTATGAAGCGGTAGCTGTCGTAAAGACGAGGATCCTGAATGAAAATGAACAGGGGTTCCGTTATTATCAGTTTTTTGAGTATGATTCTAAGGAAGAGTTTAGGCAGTGTGTTGAGTTCGTGAGGGAAAATCAGCTGTTTGATTCTGGCAGTATGCTGGAGTATGGGGATAAGATTTTGATACTGTCTACTTGCGAATATTCGCAGGAGAATGGGAGGCTTTTGGTGGTTGCGAGAGTTGTCTGAAAAAGCGAGGAAAAAGAGAAGATGAGGAGAAATTTATTAAAGTTATTGGCTCTAATCTGTATCAGTGTGTGCATGATGACAGGGGCTAGTAATATAGGAAATGCTTGTGCAGATGTTCAGGGAGGCTTTAGTTATGAGCATTTTGGGGCGTTGCATAGAGAGGGGACGGTGGAGATCACCGGTTATATAGAAAATGATACAGAGTTGATTGTTCCAGAAAAAATTGATGGATATACTGTGTGTGGTATAGGATTTCGAACCTTTGAAAACTGTAAAAATTTAAAGAGTATTGCACTTCCATCCACGGTAGAATTCATAGAAGTGAGAGCTTTTTCTGGCTGCAGCAATTTGGAAAGTATCAAGTTTTCATCAAAGTTGGAGCGGCTTATGTCACTGCAGCAGTCTAAGGAATATTGAACTTCCGGATGGACTGGAGAGTATAAGCTGGAGAGTATTTGAAGGCTGTAGCAGTTTGGAAAGCGTGAAGCTTTCAAACAATCTAAAAAATATATCAGGCGGAGCTTTTATCCGCTGTAGCAGTCTAAAAAGGATTGATATTAGTGTTGGCAATCCGGATTATAAATTGGAAGATGGAGTTTTATATAGCAAGGATGGGAAACAGTTAATCTGCTGCCCGGCAGGAAAAGCCGGAAAACTAGAAGTTTTAGATGGAATAGATTATATAGACAGAGGCGCTTTTGCTGGGTGAAGTGATTTAAATGAAACAGATATTAATCCCCCAGCAGAGCTGGAGAGACTGACAGACGTAAGTAGCGATAAACAGAGTACCAGAAAAAAACCCCGTTGATAAGGAAGATTCGGCAGCATGGATCATTTGGAATTTGTCCGCTTTGGGCGATGTGGAGGCGGTGACAGTAGATGCTGTGCCGTCTACAGATTTTACAGCGGTTCCTATTTTAAGTGGAGAAAAATTGATCGGAAATCTAAAGGGCTGGTACGGCGTGAAAAAAAGCGGGGATGAAAACAGGGAAAAAGCAGGAATGCTGCTGCTGTCCCTGCTTTTGAGCGATGGAATGCAGAGTGAGGCATATGCGGAAGGGATGCCGCTCAACCGGACAGGATAAACGCATGAACGAAGTGGAAGCGCTTTTCCACCCGTTATTTGGCAAGTTCGTCAATTGCATCCAGCATATCATTATCGTATAATACTTTCAGAACAGCAAGGATCACAGGAATCTCTGTTTCCAGATTTCTGCCTATTTTATTCCGGATCCGTTTCATACTCCTGTGACAATACAGCAGAAGGATTGCATCTTGGAAATCAGAAAGATGTCTGGTATAATATGCTGAAGAAAGCAGGATGATAAGATGAAAGACCTGAAACGGAAAGCATATCAGGAATTGTCAGCATGGAAGCAGCGTCAGGGACATAAGACATTAGAGGTGTCCGGCGCAAGGCAGGGAAGACCTATCTGGTAAATAAGTTTGCGGATGAGCAGTATGCTCATAAAATATATGTAAACCTGCTGGAGTTTTCCGGAGAAATATTTCTGGAAAACTATTATGAGATACGCGCAGAGATGAAGGCAGGAAAACGGTTTCTAAATCCAGTGAAAGAGCTTCTTCGCAGGTACGAACCAGAATTTGTGGATTCAAAGGATAAGGTGGTCATTATTGATGAAATTCAGGAATCAGCAGAGATCTACAACCGGATCCGGGAATTTACCCGCAGTCTGGAGAGCGACTTTATAGTGACTGGCAGTTCGTGAAGAGCTGCAAAAAATTGTGGCAAAGGATGATTCCAGTAATCTGGGTAAGGCAGCGGTAAACCGGGCGATGGACTGGCTGTATAGCTCCGGGGTTATAGGGTTTGCCGGGAAGATTACGAACTGCAATATATTAGATTTTAGGCCAGAGGCCAGATGTTATTTTATGGATGTCGGCCTTGCTTCTTTTTTCATAAGACAGATCGGCTGTTCAGATTCAGATCTGGAGGGAATTGTCAATGAAAACTTTGTATATCTGGAATTAAAACGCAGGAGCGGACGTATGGGGGAGCTTGCTTTTGAGATGCCGGCGTTTGCCACATGGGAAAAGGAGAGCTGGACTTTTATACCAAGTCTCTGGATTCCGGAAAACATATGTGATTGAAGTAAAGGCAGGAAAGAACAGCTCGAAAACAGCTATAGATGTATTGGAGAATGGAAAAGCAGACTGCCTGCTGATGGCGAAAGGAAATACTCACGGTGGTAAAATAGATAGAGTGTATACGATTCCAGTTTATGGGATTTCAAAATTTATTTTTTGACTAAGATTCTGCGTAAGATTCAATGGCAGAGTATCATGCAGTGAATGAAAGGATGATAATTTATTTTTGACTAAGATTCTGCGTAAGGTTCAATGGCAGAGTATTAGGCGGTAAATGAAAGGAATGATAACATGGATGCTTCAGCGAGACAGATGGATATTCATACGATTGACGATATTTATCATCTGCCGGATGGACAGAGGGCAGAGCTGATGGATGGTGAAGGATTCATGATGTTATGAAGGCATAATCATTGATTATTTAAGAACGATAGAATCGTTTATAAGCGGTAGAAAGCTGATATTTATGAAAATAGAATCGTTTATAAGTAGTAGAAAGCCGGAGGTGACGATATTATTATGAACAGGCGAAATTATCAAAAAGAACTAGAAGAGAGGCTCGCCTGCCATGAAAGCCGGGGAGAAGTGCCGTCTCTGCTGCTGCACAGCTGCTGCGCGCCATGCAGCAGTTATGTGCTGGAATATTTGTCGCAGTACTTTTGGATTACGGTATTATATTATAATCCCAATATCTACCCACAGGAAGAATATTTTCATCGGGTAAAAGAGCAGCAGCGATTTATTCAGGAATTTCCGATGGTGCATCAGGCGGAGTTCATAGAAGGCCGATATGATACCGAGCGTTTTTATCAAATGGCAAAAGGCATGGAGGATTTTCCAGAGGGCGGAGAGCGCTGCCATGCCTGTTATGAGATGCGTCTTAGAGAAGCGGCTGAATACGCCGTGCGGATGGGTATTTCTTATTTTACGACGACGCTTTCTATCAGTCCTATGAAGGATGCGCATATACTGAATGAAATCGGGGGACGACTGGCGAAGGAGTATGGCGTATCTTATTTGTATTCGGATTTTAAGAAAAAGAATGGGTATCTGCGTTCCACACAGATTTCAAAGGAATATGGGATGTATCGACAGGATTACTGCGGATGTATTTATTCGATGCGTGAGCGGCAAAGACAGTGATCGACAATATATATAATATTGTAAAAGAATATGAACGGCTGAAGGAGGTGCAGCTTATTTTGTTAAATCTACGCACCACCAGCAATGAAAGTCGTGGGTGCATACGGATACCTAGACCTAAAATCGCTTCGTGATGGGATTTTCAAAGTAATGAATGAGAAAAAAATAAGAATATAATGAAAAAAAGCAGAACAAAATGAAAACGGAAAGTGAGGAAATATAAAATGGCACAATTATGGGGAGGACGTTTTACAAAAGAAACCGACCAGCTGGTTTACAATTTTAACGCGTCCATTACATTTGATAAAAAACTTTACAAGCAGGATATAGAGGGCAGCATTGCGCATGTTAAGATGCTTGGCAGACAGGGAATTTTATCGGAAGAGGAAGCCGCTCAGATTGTAGCGGAATTGAAAAAGATAAAAAAAGAAGTAGAAGCCGGCACGCTGGCTATTTCAGATCAGTACGAGGATATTCACAGCTTTGTGGAGGCTGTATTGATCGAAAGACTGGGAGACGTTGGTAAGAAGCTGCATACGGGCAGGAGCAGGAACGATCAGGTCGCGCTGGATATGAGAATGTATATCCGCACGGAAGTGGCGCAGACGGACGAGCTGTTAAAGGAGCTTTTGGAAACAATTTTATCGATTATGAAAGCACATACAGAGACGATCATGCCCGGCTTTACCCATTTGCAGAAAGCGCAGCCGATTACGTTGGCACATCATATGGGGGCTTATTTTGAGATGTTTAAAAGAGACCGTTTTAGGATGCGAGATATTTATGAGCGCATGAATTACTGCCCGCTTGGAAGCGGTGCGCTGGCGGGCACGACGTATCCTTTGGATCGTGATGATACGGCAAAGGCGCTGGGGTTTTACGGCCCTACACTAAATAGTATGGATGGTGTATCAGACAGGGATTATGTGATTGAGTATTTGTCAGCGTTATCTATGATTATGATGCATTTGAGCAGATTTTCTGAGGAAATCATTATATGGAATTCAAATGAATACCAGTTCGTGGAGATCGATGACGGGTATAGCACAGGCAGCAGCATTATGCCGCAGAAGAAAAATCCAGACATTGCCGAGTTGGTAAGGGGCAAGACAGGACGCGTATACGGTGCGTTAATGTCGATGCTTACTACGATGAAGGGAATCCCGCTGGCATATAACAAAGATATGCAGGAGGATAAAGAGCTGACGTTTGATGCGATCGATACGGCAAAAGGATGTCTGGCTTTATTTCAAGGGATGCTTGCTACGATTCATTTTCAAAAAGACCAGATGAGGAAAAGCGCGGCGCTTGGATTTACGAATGCGACGGATGCCGCGGATTATCTGGTAAATCATGGGGTTCCGTTCCGTGATGCTCATGGGATTGTTGGGCAGATTGTATTATATTGTATTGAAAAAGGCATATCGATCGATGAGATGTCTTTGGACGAGCTGCGTGCAGTCAGTCCGGTGTTTGAAGAAGATGTCTATGAAGCGATTTCTATGGAGACATGCGTGAATAAGCGGCTTACGGTCGGTGCGCCTTCTAAGGAAGCGATGGAGCGTGTGATCGTGGTGTTGGAGAAAGAGCTGGCGGAGTCTGGATTTTTGACGGAGGAATGGGAGCAGAAGCTGCTTTTCACACCCTGACCAGACACCTGCTGGATAGTCAGGGCCAAAGAATGCGGCCTGCCATGCATCTGGCCCAGCGGCGCCTTTAGCTCCCGGACTTAGGCCGGGGGGTGCCGCGACCGTCCGGTGCCACAGCGCAGATGCAGAATGCTTAGGGTTCTTAGCATTCTGGAAAACTCGCCAGAAGACGGACCTGCTCCCCCCACCCGGCGTTCGCACAGCCAGTATGTAACACTTTATCTGAACGGTTACAGAGTCTTAAGTTAATGACATTGGGTGTGAAAAGTAACGCTCTAGCCACAAAAAATGCAGAAATATAGATTATGACTTGCGTTTTCTAAAATCCTGTATTAATATATATAGAATCAGCCATTAAAAACTTTGTATATTTTAAATGTAAGAATAGAAAAATATTGAGGAGATCAGTCATGAGTGAAAAATTAAAAGTCGGCATTCTCGGTGGAACAGGCATGGTAGGACAAAGATTTATTGCATTGTTGGAAAATCATCCTTGGTTTGAAGTTACTTCGATTGCTGCAAGCCCAAGGAGCGCAGGACAAACCTACGAAGATGCAGTACGCGGGCGTTGGAAAATGGATACGCCGATTCCAGAGTCTGTAAAAAATATCATCGTAAAAAACGTGAATGAGGTAGAAAGCACGGCTTCTATGGTAGATTTTGTTTTTTCAGCAGTAGACATGACAAAAGAAGAGATCAAACAGATCGAAGAAGCCTATGCAAAGACAGAAACACCAGTCGTATCAAATAACAGCGCTCACCGTTGGACACCGGATGTGCCGATGGTAGTACCAGAGATTAATCCTCACCATATGGATGTGATTCCATATCAAAGAAAGAGACTTGGCGTTACGCGCGGATTTGTCGCTGTCAAGCCTAACTGCTCGATTCAGTCATATGCTCCGGTACTGACTGCATGGAAGGAATTTGAGCCATATGAAGCAGTTGTATCTACGTATCAGGCCATTTCCGGTGCAGGCAAGACATTTGCAGACTGGCCGCAGATGGAAGGCAATATCATTCCATACATCGGCGGTGAAGAAGAAAAATCAGAAAAAGAGCCGCTGCGTATTTGGGGAGAGCTGAAAGACGGCGTGATTAAGCCTGCTGACAGCCCTCTGATAACCAGCCAGTGTATCCGTGTACCTGTACTCAATGGTCATACGGCTTCTGTATTTGTAAAATTCAGACAAAAATCACTCAAAAAAGAACAATTAATAGAAAAGCTGGTAAGCTTTCGCGGCGTACCGCAGGAGCTTGCACTGCCGTCTGCACCAAAGCAGATGATCCAGTATTTAAGCGAGGATGACCGTCCTCAGGTTGCGCTGGATGTAGATTATGAAAACGGTATGGGAATCAGTGTCGGACGTCTTCGTGAAGATACGGTGTATGACTGGAAGTTTGTAGGATTATCCCATAATACGGTGCGCGGCGCAGCAGGCGGGGCAGTTTTATGTGCGGAGCTGTTGAAAGCCCAGGGGTATATTACAAAAAAATAGCGATTCTTCCTTTTGAGAGTGAATAGCAGCCTATAGTAACAGTTCAGATCAGGGATTGTATTATGGCTTCGCGGATGCCGGGAGAGGGAATCTGTCAGGTTTGCAGGTATCCATAAATGTAATGCCTGAACTGAACTGTTAGTTACATTTCACACCCTGATGCACAGACGATTTTGGGCTGGGGGTGTGAAAAGTAACAACTGTTACTGTTGATATACGATTTTTTTTCCAGCCTATTGAAAAAAAAGTTAAAATATGATATTATTTTTTTGCTTTTTAACTTAATCCCAAATTCTTATTTAAAATCCAGTGAATAACAGTGAAAGAATCTACATGGCTGCTTTTGAGATGTTTTAACCAGTGGGCTGAGTTTCGTTTGTGGATATCAAAATGCAGAAACAAAGAATTTATCTGTCAGAGAATGGAGCTGTCCTGTTTGTGGTACAGAATATGATAGGTATATTAATGCCGTAAAGAATATATTATACTGACGAGCAGTAAAATTTGCCAATAACGCCGACTCACGAGCGTCAATGCAAGAAGCTATATGGCAAATTTTATCGCTCGTGAGTATAGCAGAAGGCTTGCGGCAGATTTAAAACAAGAAACTTATATAGGGCAGGAACTGTCCGAATTAACGCCCGTGGAGATAGCAGGGAAGAACGTCCAGTGGATGTTTGTTCTGCTCCGGCCGGAGTGGAATGCAGAATGCGAGGTCGATGAAGCAGGAAGCCCATTAGCTTCAGACAATGGGGAGTTCACTTTCAGCGTGTATGATACAAATTAGGAGAAAACCATGGTAGTACGACATACAGAATTGAAGAAAATGGAGCAGCTGTATGATGAGAACGGAAATCAGCTGGTCATATTATATGGGCGGGAGGGCTGTGATAAAGAAGCGTTTATCAGGCTGTTTTGCAAAGGAAAAAAATATTTTTATTATCGTGCCCGCAGGGCATCTGCGCAGGAGCAGTGTATGCAGCTGGGGCATGAGATTGAAAAGCAGTATGAGCTGAGCCTTTCAAAATATAGTTATACAGAGTTTTTCAACCGAATCCGCAGCGGCAATGCCAGTAAGCTGGTCGTTATCATCGATGAGTTCCAGTACATCGCGAAGCGTGACGAAGAATTCTTCAAAGCGGTTTTGAAGCTGAAGGCAAAGAGGCTGTATCCGGGGCCGGTGATGATCGTTCTGGCAAGCTCTTCGATCGCATGGGTGGAGCAGGAGCTGGAGGAGCGGCTGGGAGACGGCATGAAAAAAGTCAATGAGACCATAAAGCTGGATGAATTAAAATTCATAGATATGGTACGGTCTTATCCAGAGTATTCTGTCAGCGACTGTGTGAAAGCATATGGGATTCTGGGCGGCGTATCTTCCTATATGAATCGTTGGAATTCAAAAAAAGATATTCGCAGCAATATCTGCAAGAATATCCTGTCTCCAAATGGTTATCTGTTCGCGGAAGCAGAACGGTTTATCGGCAGTGAGCTGCGTGAGCTTGCGATCTATGATACGATATTGGCAGCGCTTGCGGCAGGGCATCGAAAGCTGAATGATTTGTTTAATGTAACCGGATTTTCCAGAGCGAAAATCAGCGTATATATGAAAAATCTGGCAGCATTTGAAGTGATTGAAAAGGTAAGCTCCTTCGAAACCGGGGGCTGGGAGAATGCGCAGAAGGGTATTTACCAGATCCGCAGCAATTACGTAAACTTTTGGTTTCGGTTTGTCTATCCTCATCTGTCGGATTTGTACATGATGACGGCGGAGGAATTTTATGATACTTATATCGGGCCGGATCTGGATGATTATATGAATCGGTATTTTATACAGGTATGCATGGAATATCTGGAGCTGCTGAATATGGTGGATAAGCTGCCGATTAAGATGCGCAAGGCCGGAACATGGGTTGGAAAGACTGGAAATATAGATATTATCGCGCAGGATGTCGCCAGAAATAATCTGATAGGGCTGTGTAACTGGTCGAAGCCGCAGCTGACTTATGAAATGTGCGAAAAATTATTTGATACGATGAAAAAAGCAAAGCTGAAATCAGATTATTATTATCTGTTTTCTGCAAAAAGCTTTGATGATAAGCTGCTGGAAAAGGCCAAAGAGGATCAGAGGCTTGTGTTAGTAGATATGACGCAGCTGTAGAAGAAATGAGAAGAAAAATCAGCTGATATGAATAGATTAGTCCGAAAATCAGCAGATGATAGTGCAGAAAAGATTTAGATAGAAAGACAATGAGGTTCAGAATAACCTGCATAAATTATTTACACAGATTTTAAATATTTACTGCTGTATAATGCGGCAGGGAAAGTGAGACTGCAGGAAGCTAAGGCAGCTTTTTGTAGTCTCATTATCTATTTTTAGTATTGGAGGATTTTATGCCAAAAGCGTTGTACATAGCCGAAAAGCCGTCAGTGGCACAGGAATTTGCCAAGGCGCTTAAAATGGATATGAAAAGGCATGACGGTTATCAGGAGGGAGAAGGCGCAGTAGTAACATGGTGCGTAGGCCATCTCGTTACTATGAGCTATCCTGAAGTATACGATGAAAAATATAAAAAATGGAGTCTTTCTACGCTGCCGTTTATCCCGCAGGAATTTAAATATGAGGTGATTCCAGGCGTAGCGAAGCAGTTTAAGATTGTATCCTCTCTGTTAAACCGCAGGGATATTGACACGATCTATGTCTGTACGGACTCCGGGCGTGAGGGAGAATACATCTACCGGCTGGTGGAGCAGCAGGCGGGCGTGAGCGGCAAGCAGCGGAAAAGAGTCTGGATTGATTCTCAGACCGAGGAGGAGATACTGCGCGGTATCCGTGAAGCAAAAGATTTATCAGAATATGATAATCTTGCATCCAGCGCTTATCTGCGGGCAAAAGAAGACTATCTGATGGGAATTAATTTTTCCAGGCTTCTGACATTAAAATATGGAAATGCAGTAGCTGATTATCTGAATGAAAAATACGCAGTGATCTCGGTCGGGCGAGTCATGACCTGTGTCCTCGGTATGGTTGTACGCAGGGAGCGTGAGATTCGGGAATTTGTTAAGACACCGTTTTACCGCGTGCTGGCAGGTATTATCCACAGCGGACATAAAATCGAGAGCGAATGGAAGGCTGTAGAAGGATCACATTATTTTCAATCGCCAAAGCTGTACAAAGACAATGGTTTTAAGGACAGGGAGGAGGCCGAGCATCTGATCGCACATCTGGAAGAAAATCCGCCGATCACAGCGAAGGTTGTCTCGATTGAAAAGAAAAAAGAGACAAAAAATGCGCCGCTGTTATTTAATCTGGCAGAGCTGCAGAATACCTGTTCGAAATTTTTTAAAATAAGTCCTGACCAGACGCTGGGAATCGTACAAGAGCTGTATGAAAAAAAGCTGGTAACATATCCGCGTACAGATGCGCGCGTATTGTCAACGGCAGCAGCGAAGGAGATTCGTAAAAATATAAATGGCTTATGCAGCATTCCGGGAGTGAGTGCCTATGCCAGGGAAGTTCTCCAGAACGAAAGCTATAAGAAAATTGCAAAGACACGTTATACAAATGATAAGCAGATCACAGATCATTATGCGATTATTCCTACCGGCCAGGGACTGGGAGCGCTCAAGTCATTAAAGCCGGTATCGGTAAAAGTGTATGAGACGATTGTGAGACGATTTCTTGCGGTCTTTTATCCGCCGGCAGTTTACCGCAGATACAGTATTGTCTTTCAAATCAAAGAAGAAAAATTTTTTGCCGGATTCAAGGTATTAAAGGATCAGGGATATCTTAAAGTAATGGAGTATTCGTTTTTTAAAAAGAAGGAGGCTGCAAAGGACAAAGACAGCGTACCGGAGAAAAAGGATGCCCGGTCAGAAGCTGCTGCATCAGATTCTGAAAAGGGTGAAGCGGAAAACGGCGGGACTGAATACGAGGATGGATTATTGGAAGCTGTGGATTCGTTGAAGAAAGGCGCGGTTTTGGATGTAGATCAATTCTGGATCAAAGAAGGAGAGACATCTCCGCCAAAACGCTACAATTCCGGCTCCATGATTCTTGCGATGGAAAATGCGGGGCAGCTGATTGAAGATGAGGAGCTGCGTGCCACGATAAAAGGAAGCGGCATCGGCACGAGTGCCACAAGAGCGGAAATCCTGGCAAAGCTAGTGAAAAATAGATATCTGGCATTAAACAAAAAGACACAGGTAATCACACCGACACTGCTCGGAGAGATGATTTTTGATGTGGTCAATGCTTCGATCAGGCAGCTGCTGAATCCAGAGCTTACGGCAAGCTGGGAAAAGGGGCTGACTTATGTGGCGGAAGGCTCGATCACGACGCAGGAATATATGGTGAAGCTGGAGAATTTTATAAGAACCCGTACGAATGGTGTGATGAATCTGAATAATCGTTATGAATTGAGAAGTTTTTTTGAACAGGCAGGAGCATATTATAAAAAGTGACTGAAAGTAAGGAACTGTGCAAAAATCTTATGCAACTTGTCTTTTTCTCCGATAGAACCAGTCAAAAATCAGTTACATAGCTGCCTGTTTTTTGACTGGCACTCTCGAAGAAAAATCCTGCGCAACTTGCATAAGTTATTTCTGCACAGTTCCTAAGCCTGAAGCAGAAGGCTGAATTGTAACTCAATTTGCTGAATAAAATGTAATAGATCAGTAATGATATTAGTTTTACTGCTCTATCTGGATAGAAATTAGATTTTAGTGTTTCGCGTCAGTGCAAGGTAAATTTCTATGGCGGAGCGTCTACTAGAAATTTTAATGCAGAAATAACATGAATCAGGCTGTGATAAACTATAATTTCTGCCCGGAAGGAGCAATAGGAATGGAGGAAAAGTAAAATGGAATGCAGAATAGAAAATATGTATGATTTGAATGAGACGATTGCAGCAGGATTATTTGAGGATGCTGTATATCCGTGGGAGGTGCTGGGCGCAATCAGCAGCTATATCATAGAGCTTGGAAATACGCTGGACAGTGAGAAATATGAAAAGCGCGGCGAAAATATATGGGTGGCAAAGTCAGCAAAGGTAGCTCCGACAGCCTGGCTCAACGGTCCGCTGATTATTGACGAAGAGGCGGAAATACGCCACTGCGCGTTTATCCGGGGCAGCGCGATCGTCGGCAGGGGATGTGTGGTCGGCAATTCCACAGAGCTGAAAAATGTGGTTTTATTTAACAGTGTTCAGGTGCCTCATTATAATTATGTCGGAGATTCCATTCTCGGATACAAATCTCATATGGGTGCAGGCTCGATCACGTCTAACGTGAAATCGGATAAGACGCTGGTGGCAGTAAAGGACGGTTCGGAACAAATCGAAACAGGACTGAAAAAGTTTGGCGCGATGCTTGGCGATCATGTCGAGGTCGGATGTAATTCTGTGCTGAATCCCGGCTCTGTAATCGGCAGAAATACGAATATCTATCCGCTCTCTATGGTACGCGGCGTGATTCCGCCGAATTCTATTTATAAGAATAAAAATGAAATCGCAGTAAAGCAAGATTGGATGTAAAAGTTACTTATACCCTAAAGGGCACACCGAATTTAAAGTGCTCTATCCGGCCAGAAATTAGAGTTTATCACAGTCTGATTCACGCCGTTGCTGCGTTAAAATTTCTGGCCGATGGATCCACATCGCCGTCGAAATTTTGCCTTGCACTGACGCAAATCAGACTGCATGAAACTCTAATTTCTGGCTGGAATAGTTTCCGCTTTTTGACATGCACTCTCGAAAAAATATCCGGCGTGAACCTATGAGATACTTAATGACCGGTGTACTAGAGCGTGTTTGAAAAATCATTCCTGCGATCTGCACTCCCCACTTTGCGGATAATTCATCCCAAATTTAATCAACGTAGCCCGCTACGACTCATAAATTTGGGATAAATTCTCCACAAAGTGTGAAGCACATCTCGCAGAAAGCATTTTTCAAACACGCTCTAGATTTAAATCGCTATGCGATGGGACATTAAAGTAACAAGGAAAAAGAAAAAGCTGTATCGGGAGTGAAGAAATTCTGGCAGAAGAAATGGAGTTGGGAAAATATATGATGATGAGTGATAATGCAGATGAATTATGGGATTTATATACAAAGGACAGAGAAAAAACAGGCCGTACACATCGGCGAGGGGATGTCCTGACAGCGGGGCAGTATCACATGGCTGTCCATATATGTATATTTAACAGCAAAAACCAACTGCTGATTCAGCAGCGTCAGCCTTATAAAAAAGACTGGCCGAATATGTGGGATGTATCAGCAGCCGGTTCAGCAGTCGCGGGCGACAGCAGCTGTCAGGCAGCGCAGCGGGAATTAATGGAAGAGCTGGGGCTTTTGATTGACATGTCTGATGCACGGCCTTTTTTTACTATGAATTTTTCCGGCGGGTTTGATGATTTTTATATTGTGGAGCAGGATGTAGACCTATCAAAGCTTCGCCTGCAGAAAGAGGAAGTAAAGCAGGTACGGTGGGCAGATAAAGAAGAAGTGATCAAAATGCAGGCACAGGGCATTATGATTCCATACTGGTTTTTGGACAGGCTGTTCGATGTCCGAGACAGATATGATAAGCAGGGAGAAAGAAAGCATCAGATTCGGCTCGGCATGGCAGGGTTTCAGCATCTGGAATCATGGATGAGCCTTGCAGAGATCGTAAGAGATGAATTTCCGGGCATGGATACGAATGAGGCGATGAATGATTATTGCGACACTGTGATTCGTCATATCAGGCATCATGGCGCGGTGTATGCGGCAGATGGAAATATGATTGTCGGGGTTCTGCTGTATCAGGAGGCTGGAAGTGAAGGAAGAGAAGGAAGAGAAGAGAGCAGAAGTAACATTGAAGCAGTCAGAGAAGAAAGTAAAAGCGAGAATGAGGAAAGTATCTTCAGGATCAGCTGTCTGGCAGTTCATCCTGAATTTCGCAGACAGAGAATTGCACAGCAGCTTGTGCAGTTTATGATACACAGACTTAAGCCGGGACAGAAAATTACTGTTGATACCTTCAGGGAAGGCGATGAAAAAGGAGAGGCCGCACGCGCGTTTTACCAGTCGCTGGGATTTGTGCCGGGAGAACAGGGAAGCTTTCAGGGTTATCCTGTGCAGGAGTTCCTGCTGATGTGAATGCAAAAAGCTAAAGGTGCGGCTCCGGCTCCACCGCCTTTTTCGGGCAGAATACTAAGGGGTTTGCACTCTGTCTGAACGGTTACACGTCGGCAGAAAGATTCTATGTATTTTTATGGAAAAAGACTAGACTAATTCGACGAAATATGCGAAAATAAATGCAGTATGTTGAACGTTAAATGTTTAACATGTGGTTAGCAACGGAAGACTACCGATTTTCGTTGCATCATTCATCTAATTGAAAGGAGTCTTATAATGATTTACACACAGGAAGTTCAAAACATGTGTCCGGTTGCAAAGGGTGCAAAGCACGAACCGGCTCCAATCCCAGAAGAAGGAAAATGGGTACATTCTAAAAAAATCGAAGATATTTCTGGATTTACACACGGCATAGGTTGGTGTGCACCTCAGCAGGGTGCCTGCAAGCTGTCTTTGAACGTAAAAGAAGGTGTCATTCAGGAAGCGTTGGTAGAGACGATAGGATGTTCCGGTATGACACATTCTGCAGCTATGGCAGCAGAGATCCTGCAGGGAAAGACAATTCTGGAAGCATTGAATACAGACCTTGTATGTGATGCGATCAACACAGCGATGAGAGAGCTGTTTTTACAGATTGTTTATGGACGTACTCAGAGCGCATTTTCAGATGACGGCCTGGCAGTAGGCGCAGGTCTTGAAGATCTGGGTAAGGGACTTCGTTCTCAGGTTGGTACGATGTACGCAACAAAGGAAAAAGGTGTTCGTTATTTAGAGATGGCAGAAGGTTATGTAACCGGTATTGCCTTAGATGCAGATGATGAAGTAATCGGGTATCAGTTCGTTTCTCTTGGTAAAATGACCGACTTTATCAAAAAAGGTGATGATCCTAATACAGCCTGGGAAAAAGCGAAAGGTCAGTACGGACGTGTAGCGGATGCTGCGAAGATTATTGATCCGAGAGTAGAGTAAGGAAGGGAGAACGAAGATCATGGCATTATTTGAATCATATGAAAGAAGAATTGACCAGATTAACGCTGTGTTAAGCAGCTACGGCATCAGCTCTATAGAAGAAGCTGAAAAAATCACAAAGGATGCTGGGCTTGACGTATACGATCAGGTAAAGAAAATCCAGCCAATCTGTTTTGAAAACGCTTGCTGGGCATATACAGTAGGCGCTGCAATCGCAATTAAAAAAGGCTGCAGAAAAGCAGCAGATGCTGCTGCGGCAATCGGCGAAGGACTGCAGGCATTCTGTATTCCTGGTTCTGTAGCTGACCACAGAAAAGTAGGACTGGGACATGGCAACTTAGGCAAGATGCTGCTGGAAGAAGAGACAGAATGCTTCTGCTTCTTAGCAGGACATGAGTCATTCGCAGCTGCTGAAGGTGCGATCGGTATTGCTGAGAAGGCAAATAAAGTACGTAAGCAGCCTCTTCGGGTAATCTTAAACGGCTTAGGAAAGGACGCTGCGCAGATTATCTCACGTATTAACGGCTTTACTTTCGTTGAGACACAGTATGACTACAAAGAAGCAAAATTAAATGTAATATATGAAAAGCCTTATTCTGAAGGACTCCGCGCTTCTGTAAAATGCTACGGCGCAGATGATGTTCAGGAAGGTGTTGCAATCATGCATCATGAGAACGTAGGCGTTTCTATCACAGGTAATTCTACAAATCCAACTCGTTTCCAGCATCCGGTAGCTGGTACATATAAAAAGGAATGCAATGAGCAGGGCAAGAAATATTTTTCAGTAGCATCCGGCGGCGGCACGGGCCGTACACTTCACCCGGATAATATGGCTGCAGGTCCGGCTTCTTATGGTATGACGGATACAATGGGACGTATGCATTCTGATGCGCAGTTTGCAGGATCTTCATCTGTACCGGCTCATGTAGAGATGATGGGACTGATTGGTATGGGAAATAATCCTATGGTTGGAGCTACTGTGGCAGTGGCTGTTTCCGTGGAAGAAGCTGCGAACGCTGGGAAGTTTTAAAAAATAGCGTATTTACAAGGGTTTCCGTTGATATGAGTTGTCAGCGGAAGCCCTTAATTTTGCCACGTAATAGACAGATAATAGACAAGTAATGGACATATGGTAATAGACAAATGCTAAACATAAAAATGGCGTTATCTAAAGCAGGAGGGTAGCGGTTTTTTGGAATGAATCAAGGGCATCTGCATATTGCAGACACCCCGCTTGCATAAGTTTATTTATCTCTGTCATATCCGCATACTGTACCAAGTGGATAGCCGCAATGAATATCTAAATCTAGGCTTTTTAGAAAAAATAAAACTCCATGATTGCCGTTTCCTTTGAATGTCTCCGCATAACTGTATAACTCGCAATGCTTAAAGATGCGTTCTCTTAAATCTTTTATTTTGGGAAGTAATTTGTTATATAGTTCTAATACAAGCAATTCTCGGATGAATGGCTCAAATTGTTCTTCAAGCTGATTTTCATAGTAATGTATGAGTTCATGCAATATAACGCTTTTATCCGTGGCATATTTCTTGTTAATTTCAATTTTATTTTCACTGCGATAGAAACAGCCGTTAAAATCATCATTATCGACTATGTACAATCTCAATTTATCTATACCTAAAAATATACCGTCTGTTACTTCTGATACTATTTGGATTATGTCATTTAGCAAAGAACCATCTTTAAGTAACATATCTTCAAAGTATTCTTCTTCGCAATCAAAACATAGTCCTTGCAGTTCGTATTCCTCTGATGTGCGATTACTCCATCATTCATCATAAGGTTTACTAAGTTCCTCATTGATTTCCATTATGTGACTTCTCTTTCTAAAATATGGTTCTATGTAACGGTCACTTCTTATACTTAGAATCCTGTGAAGTATTATTTTTCTGCGATTGAACACCTAATAGATAACCATACATAAAGGCGTTTTCTGCTCCTTGCTGATAATCGCAAACCGCCTTTTTCTCATATATGCCAAATCCAATGTCGAAAAGTTCCTTTATAATCTGCTTGTTACGCTTGACTTTCCAACTGATACGCAACGATTTAGCGGTTTTTAGCATTGACAAGGCTTGTCTGTTAAGTTCCCTCTTTTGGATTTCTTCTCTCCAATCCGAATAATATCCCAAAAGAATATTAGAGGATTTTTCATCTGTAAGCATTTTAAATCTGTCTAACAGTTTTTCGGGCAGATACTTTGACTGCATGACCTTTTCAATGATTTCCTCAATTTCTTTAAGGTTTTTCAAGTTCTTATTCAGAACAATACATTCCCTTGTATGCTTTACAAGTACAAATTCTTTTGGATTTATAATACTGGACGAATTGGAGAGAGTAGGGAAATATCCCTCGTTCCATTTTTCGTATCCTTCTGAAAATGTAAGGCTATCCGCTTTAATGTCATACGGATTTTCATTATATTCAGCGAGAGCAATCATGGCTTCTTTTGTTGGTTTTCCATTTCTGATACGTGGTTTTGTGCTAGTGGGGCTATTTATAGGATAACCACAATGAGGGCAAGCGACGGCTTTATCTGATACATCGTGTTTGCACTCTGGACACTTCAATAATGCCATGAGATCACTTCCTTTCTGTAGACAGAGCCAAAAGCATTAGGTAGTTTCATTATCATCACTTCCTTTGCTTTTAAAGTCACCCAATTTAGGTAAATGTTCTGCTCTTAATATTCCTTGTAGTTTAGAGTTTTTGTCTAATTCCCCGAAATATTCTTGCAGTTCCTTATCTTCCATTGTGTTTTTAACGACTTGTTCAATTCTTTTATTTACAGCTTCATTAAAAAAGACAGAAACAGCCTTATCATTAACTGCATCATTTAAAAACTGGTCAATTTCCGCACCGTCAAGCCATTTTTGCTTTTCATTAAATTTTAAAGTTAAATGAGGTTGCAAGTAATTATATCCTAATAAGTTTCTGATCTCTGAAAGAATAAGCAACAAACAATATATTGAAACCATTTTATCTAATATCATTTTATAATCGGGTTTTAGTTCTGCGATTTCCTCTATAGTCGCATCAGACAAACCTAAATAATCAGCAATAGATTTAATGGTTTCGGTATCTGATTTTGGAGATACATTATTAAGTATATAATCAGTTGAAACATTAAAAACCTTAGAATATGCCACTAATTGAGTTAAAGTCGGTTCTTGTCCGGCTTCGATTCTGTTTATAACATTTCTATCTAGCTTTTTTCCATCAATCTCCTTATTTATTTTCTTTACAAGTTCCGTAATGGTCATTTCTTTTTCCATTTCATTATTATTTTTGTGTTGGCTACGTCTTAAATTTTCATAAATATTCATATTGCACCTCATTGCTCAAAAATTGAGCATAAATTCTGAAACGATTGAAAAATGAGCAATAAATAAACTTTTTCAACAACATCAACAGGGTAGAAGTCAACAACAACAATCTATAAAATAGGAGGTATTTTATGTGTAATAAAGATATAAGGGAATATGCGAACAAAAGAAATGTGCGTTTATGGCAGATAGCGTCAAAACTTGGTATCAATGATGGAAATTTCAGCAGGAAGTTGAGAATTGAATTGTCAGAGGAAAAGAAAGCTGAAATCAGAGTAATTATTGATGAACTGGCAGCAGGGCAGTAAGGCGGTGGAAATATGGATGGACGAATTAAAGTAGAAGATGCGGCGAGGTTTCTTCACATGGACTGCCAGACGCTGCGGTTAATGATTCAAAACAATCTTATTCCCGGAGCAACTTGTTTTAAACGTGGTAATAGCAGGCAGTACACATATTTAATACTTGCCAAGCCCTTTATTGAAACGATTGGCTATGCGGAGGTACGTCAGTATGAGTGAGGATAGAGAAATTACAAATAAGATTGCTATTGATACGCTTGAAAAACTAATCACAGACCGTTTGGAGCGGTTAAACAATACGCCTGTCTTTTTGGAAGAAGAACGAGAAAATCTTGAAATGGAGATTAGAAGTTACAAAAGGCATCTTCGGAAAATACGGGAGGTGCAGGAATGAAAATGACAGGACAAGAAGAATTTACCGCATTAGAGCAATACATAAGATCACGCAGTAGCAAGGTAAAAAGAAGTGGTAGTGGCATTGTTTTTAATTGTTTTTATCACAATGATAATTTACCATGTGCATCTATGAAAATTGGAAGAAATGAGATGCCTATGTGTTATTGCTCTGTATGTGGAAGTATATTGAGAAGAAAAGTCTTGTTTGCTATACAGAGGGAGAAAAAGACACTAAATGTT
>CANDMV010000079.1 GCA_947385875.1 uncultured Eubacterium sp.
GGTACATTATACAAGGGGAGGGGTCAAAACCGTGACCACAGGGGTCACATTCACAGCCGCAGGGGTCAAAACAGCCACAGAGGGGTCAGACTTGCGACCACTTCATTCCGTAACCGCCGCTCCCATATTGCCTTGGCACAGCCCCAAAAACAAACAAGGGATTCCGGCAACACCCAATATGCCGAAGCCCCTTGTTTTCAGCGGTTTTCCCAATATTCTGTTCATGCCCTTTGTATCAAATAAGCGGTTTACATTTCCGTAAAATGCCGGATGTTGTGGAAATTGTTTCTTCTGGCATAGTCCTCTAAAAATGCCTTCTGGTTGGTGATGCTGTTTCTCTCGCCCTGGAGTTCGTCGTCACGTGAGAGCCTCTCGTAGAGAGCGGTGATTTCGGTTGTCTGTGCAGTCATTCGTGCCACCTCCTACATACCATTGGATTTTTATGTTTTTTGTGCAGGTTACTCCGTCCTTAACATAATAATCCTTTCGGGTCTGTGACAATATACGAAGTCGGGAAATCCTTTGACGTACATTGCATGAGCGACGGCTTGACGAAAAACCTTGTCTTGCCGCTACCGGAACCGCCCGATTCTGTCAATATAAGACTAAAAATTTTTTGAAAAAGTGTCTTCGACACCTCAACCCCCTTGCCCCCATTCATGGGGAATTAGGGGTTTCTTTTTGTGTCGTTTTCCTGCATAATAGTCTTATGAGCATACTTCAAGATATTTTCGGAGACCATTATGAAGAAATGATTTATACATTACATCCACGCCAGTCTGTCATAGAGAACGTGGATAAAATGAATTTGTACGCCATGCAGCGCACTACCTCTATGTCCTTTAAGCTCGTCAACTGCCACCACCGGCATTGTGTTTTCACCATTGACAGTCAGCTCCGGGGCGTAATATCAATTACTTCAACTATACCTACCTTCGCAATGCTTTCCGCACTGCCCTGCTGAATGAAATGGAATCCAAAATCGGCCCTTCTTTCAAAAAGGCGAAGGCCCGCTGTTACCGGCAATACAAAACGGGTTCTATGTCTATGCAAAGTCAAATAAATGCGACCCAAAAACTGCCATAAAATACATTGGGCGCTTCTCGATATGGATTATTTCTTAAATGAAGACGACTTATTTGATGACGAGGCTGGTGTAGAAGGTTTTTATATCTTCTAAGCCGTGTCGTTTCATTGTTGTTCCAAAACAGAAGCTTATCTAACATATGTTCGGTGAACTCCTGTTCTTTTTTGTGCGTCCCAAAATCGAAATTTCCTATAAAGTAAAAAATAACAGATCAGACAAGCTGACCTGTTACACAAAAATCTGTCACTTTAGTTATCACAGGGAATTCTCTCTCACGAATGCGCATCTTTTCATGATCTCATGCAGGGAATTTTCACGCAGCTAGGAAATGCTTCCCCTGTCAATATCGTCTGTCTTGCTATTTTATTTTTTTCCGCATACGCCCATCCGCCCGGCTGGTTGCTGTGTATATGATACTGTGGGAAATCAGAAGATGTCACATCAATACGGATTCTTGATCCTGCTGGAAGCGCATAGCAGATATCGCTCATATCAATCACTGCCTTTATCGGCGTTTCCGGTATATAAGCTGTATCCCGCGGCATTTCATGTCGTATGGTTGCGGCAGAAGTCCGTATGTGATAAGATTTATTTTCCGCTGTCATCTCATCAATGCTAGCAAAAAAAGCTGTGTTTTCACAATCTGTCTTCACCCAGAGCTCCACATCTATTTTTCCGCAGATCACCATCTCTTCCTCTAGCGGCTCCGATAAAAAAGTAATGACATCATCTCTCCATCCCGGCTGAGCCTGCAGCAGGCTGCCCGTCTTCAGCCAGCTCGCCAACGTACAGTCCCCTCCATTTGTAGGAACTGGGTCAGCCGGGTCATATGTATAGCTTCTCGTAGCCGTCTGAATTCCATCACAGGACCGACACAGAGATAGATTTTCTGCATCCAAATATAATACTTTTTTAAATCGCTCCACCTTCTCCCAGTCATCCGCCTGCATCCAACAGTCTCTGCCCGGCACATAATAATGCACCCTTCCTGTCGGCTTCTGTTTTCTTTTCAAAGTCATATCAAACCATAAAAGTGCTTTCTTCACCTGAGAATTTTCCAGATGTTCTACCTTCTTGTCCTCAAGCACCGGCTGAAGCATATGGTTCCATCCCCCGATCTCCAGCCAGCTCATCGTCCGTGTCTCAGGCTTTAGGCAGCTCCATATTTTCATCGTACTTTCATGATGATGGTCGTACCATCCGCTTAAAATATATAGCGGAAGCTCCGTTTTTGCCGATATATCCCGCAGCTCCTTCCACCATCCCTGCTGCCAGTATTCATCTTCTAAATATTCATTAGCAATGTAATCCCTATACCACGGCAGCTTTTCTCCCCAGAGCGCTTCATCTACTTTTATATGAGGCAGATAACGGCAGGATGTCTCATAATCAGCTGTAATCTTTCTTCCGGCGTTCTGCATAGACCATGCTGTCAGCACATCATGATGGAACAGCCCTTTATGATAGGCAGATACAAAACGGTCTGCACCATAATGAAGCAGAAACATTGAATCCACCTTTCCTTTTACTACATCTGCTACAGCCCAGCCAGCCAATGCCGCATAAGAAAGCCCCCAGTATCCTATTCCATCACACCACGGCTGCGAATGGATCCAGTCTATCGTATCAATACCGTCATTACGCTCATTAATATTGGGTATCCATTCTCCCTGTGATTCTCCCGTACCGCGGCAGAACTGATACACAAAGATATAGCCGCGGCAGGCACAGTTTTGGGCATCGACAATGATAATCGGTTCATCTGCCGGATAACAGGTGCGCTGAAGAAGAACCGGGTATTTTCCATCTGCCTTAGGCTTGTAAATCACTGTTTTTATCCGAATCCCGTCACGCATCGGCAGCATCACTTCTTCCACTGTATAATCCGAATATATCCTTGGAAAACCGGATACTTCATAATCCTTTTTCATCTGCTCAATACGCAGTTTCCTATAATCTTCCAAATTAATCTCCCATTCCTTTCGCTGTACTCAGACACATATCATAATGAATTTTTTATACTAATTATTCATTCCTTTCGTTCCACTCAGCCACACATAATAATGAAAATTTCCACATTAATCATTCATTCCTTTCATATGGCTCATGCACTAAGAGTGATGATATCAGCATTGCAGAAATCATCTTTAGACACGCCTTTAGCTGCTGACATTTGGTCAGGGCGAACCAGTAGATATCAGCATTGCAGAAATCATCTTTAGACACGCTCTGATCTCAGATTTCCATCTCAAGCAGAGCCATGCACAAAGCCTTTCCATGCCTGTCGATTGCTAACGAACGAGTCACACCGCCTCCAAGAGTCTTGTCCAATACAAAGTTCAATGATTTTAAGCCCTCCAGCTCATAACGCGTCACCTCTCCATGACAGATCTGTGAAAAATATTTCTTAACCTTTTTTGCAGTCACTTTTTCTTTCAGCAGTCCATAATCTTTTTCCTGATATGGAATCAGGGATATATTTGATATTTCACCTTTATCGCCCGTTCTTGAATGCGCTATTTCTTTTAACTTCATTATATACTCCCCTATATTCTATATATTTTTATTCCTTATGCTTAATTTGTGTAACAATTCTCCATCCAGACAGAAATCAGACTTTATTATTTCTGTAACAATTCTCCATCCAGACAGAAATCAGACTTTATTACAGCCTGATTCATGGCATCGCTGCGTTAAAATATCTAATCGGGTGCGAACTATGTTGACTGGCACTCCATAATCTTAAAATTTCCTTCATTAGATTTCTATACATTTTACAACTGCTTGAACATCTTCTCTAGGTACAAAAATGGAGCAGACAGAAAATACTTCTTCGACATATTTATGCGCACCCCCGCCGCCTGCCGGGCCATTCGTATATAAAGTCTCTACCTCGTCTGCCGCCCTTTGTGCTGTCTGAGCGTCTTTTGCCCTGACGCTGACATGCAGACGCACTTCGACCGGCTCAGCCTGAATCAGCTTATCCGATATTTGAGACTGATACAAAGAATTATATCCAATATAATCGATGCGCAGCTCTTCCAAATCAAGCCTCATCTGCCGAAAACGGCTCTCCACAATTTTTCCGGCTAATCCGGCCCTCTTAAGACAGTTCGGCCCTCCATAAGACATAAATCCCTCTCCGATAAAACAATCCTTATATCCAATCGTTGTTTTCAAAGTATGCGGTCTGCCATGAGTCACAGCTCCTGATGCCCGCACCCGGTTTTTCCCTATTTCCTCATAGCAGACATTTGAAAAATCAGCAATAGCATCCGGCGTCATATATGCTTTCGGATTATGAATCTCATAAATCGTCTGCTCTTTGCATGTATCGACACTTACCAATCCGCCAGAACCTTCGACTTTCGTCACTACAAAACTACCATCCTGGCAGACCTCTAAAAGCGGGAAGCCCAGCCTGTCTAAATCCGGCACTTCTTTATATCCAGGATCCTCATAATACCCGCCTGTCACCTGCCCTGCACATTCCAATAAATGCCCCGCAAGAACTGCCTGCCCCATTTGATTCGGATTTTTTTCCAGCGTCCATCCAAATTCATGCACCAACGGCCCGATTGTAAGTGCCGGATCTGAAACACGTCCCGTTATGACCAGATCCGCATTCTGCTCAAGCGCTTCCACGATTCCTTCCGCACCCATATATACATTTGCCGAAATCAGTACATCCTTCATCTCTTTTAATTTTTTTCCATTTTCCAATACTTCGTTTTCCGCATACTTAGATAACCTGTCACTGAGATCATCCCCCGTCACACATGCAATTTTAAGACCCGTAATTCCCAGCTCCTCTGCTAAGCTGCAGATTTCCCTGACCGCAGATTCCGGATTCGCCGCACCCATATTTGTCACGACTGTGACATGATGTTTTTTAACCAACGGCAGAATCTTTTTCATACGCTCTCTCAGTCTCTGATTATATCCAAGAGTCGGATTTGCCTGTTTGTCCTTTTGACCAATCGCTACTGTACGTTCTGCAAGACATTCGAAAATAATATAATCCAAATTTCCTTTTTCCATAAGCTCAATCGCCGGTTCAATACGATCTCCCGCATAGCCTGCACCGCTTCCAATACGAATTGTTTTCATTGATCATCCTCCATATCTGATTTTTCGATCTGTCTCAGATTATACAAAATTATATAGATTCTTCAATAAAATTCTAAAAATTTAGAACATGCCGGCAATCCATAATAATTAAATTTTTATTTTAATTTATTATAAAGTGACGCTAAAGAAATCCCAAGCGTCTTTGCAGCCATCTTCTTTCCTTCTAACGTATTGCCATATAACGCAACCATGCGCAGAATTTCCATCTTTTCAAATTCACGGGTTCGTTCATATAAAGAGCGCGTATCTTTGGAAACATGCTCCTGAATCTGACCTATCGTCGTTACAAGTGAAACAGTCCCATTTACTTTTCCTTCCTCAATCATCGGATATATACTCGCGAAATACTCCTGACAATTTTCATTGCGCAATATATTTTCTATCGGACGCTTGTATTTCAATACATCGGGAACATGTGAGCCGGGCCGCAGATCTATGATTGGAGTATTTTTCACATCAGAAATTCTATATCCAATAAACTCACCATAAATATGGTTAAAAAATACAATACGACCTTGTTCATCGCAGATTAATATGCCATGTCGTATGGCATGAAATATACTGTTTGCTTTCATTGATCTTTCCTCTCCCGACTTTCTTCCCTTTCTAATTATTTCTGTCCTCTATCAGCTTTTTTACTCGTTTCTATCCCTTTTTCTTTCAGCAGAACCCTGCTCCATGCTTCCTGCAGCTTTTCTAATGACCATGCCGCATTCGCCGGACTCGTCGAAGGCAGCTTTTCCGCCTCAAGTCCTGTCTGTTTAAACTGATGCTTCTGATATAATTCATATGCTTTCGCCCCGTTTGCAGCAATCGTATGGATACTGCTCTTTACAAGCAGTCCGGCAATGTCACTGGGAATCACATTCCGAATACTGCTGTCAGCTGAACCAATAATGTCGCACTGGTCGATGACATCCCAGACTGCAAGGTGGTATCTTAAAACTAGCGCCTTTTTTTCCTGAATCGTCTGCGGCACTGGTTCTTGATAGATCTGAGCCAGCAGCTTCCAAAACCGATTCTGCGGATGGCCATAATAAAAATTATTTTCCCTTGACTTCACGGAAGGAAATGTTCCCAGAATAAGGACTTTCGAATTTTCATCCCATACCGGCTCAAATGTATGCTTAATCGTACGATACTCTTCCGTCAATAAATCCTGTCTGATTTTTCCCATATGATTTATGCTCCTCCTTAACTTACTTTAAAAATCCTTTTCTTCGGACACATTCATTAGGACATGACATCTTAATTTTAATAACCGTATATAAAAATGCCCCGCGCAACACGCGGGGCAATCACTATTTCCATAGAATTATTTATCTGCAACTTTTCACACTAAATCACGTCTCTTATTCTTCGTAGTAAAAAATGTGCTTACAAGTTTCATCTTATTTAATCTTTACAGCCGTACCATATGCCATGACTTCCGCTGCACCTGCCATAACTGATGCCGAAGCAAAACGGACATTCACTACTGCGTCTGCCCCCAGCGCCTCTGCCTCTGCTACCATACGCTTTGTCGCCAGCGCTCTGGCATCGTTCATCATCTCTGTATAGGCTTTCAGCTCTCCGCCCACCAATGTCTTAAAGCTCTGGCCGATATCATGTCCAAGATTCTTACTTTGTATCGTACTGCCCTTCACCATTCCGAGCATTTCCAATTCTTTTCCAGAAATATAATCTGTATTTACTATAACCATTTCATACTCTCCTTATTATGCTTCTTTAAATATATACGAAATTCATCCTGACCTAATTTGCGCTTTCGAACGAATCCTGACCCAAAATGAATCATGTTCTTATGGAACGTGCAGCTTATACGCATTTTGTTTCCGCAAAGTATTTATTTTACTCATATGTTATAAGAAAATATATTTACATATAAATAACACCGTAAGTACGTACATAAGCGGAGTGATCTTCCTCGACTTGCCGCAGCACAGGTTGATAATCACATAAGATATAACGCCCATAGCAATTCCTTCGGAAATACTGTACATAAGCGGCATCGTAAGCAGGCACAGATAAGCCGGTACCGCTTCTGTCAGATCATCAAAATCTATATGCATTACAGCGCCAATCATCAAAAAGCCGACAAAAATCAATGCCGGAGCAGTTGCGAATCCAGGTATCGCCGTAAAAATCGGTGCAAAGAATATGGCAGCAAGGAACAAAAACCCTGTCACTACTGAAGCCAGACCAGTCCTTGCCCCTTCGCCTACGCCAGCTGAACTTTCCACAAACGTCGTCGTCGTAGAAGTACCGAACACTGCCCCTGCTGTCGTAGCTACAGCATCAGCCAACAGCGCCTGCTTAATCCGCGGCAGCTTCTCATTTTCATCCAGCATATCCGCCTTCGTCGCCACGCCGACTAACGTTCCAATCGTATCAAACATATCTACAAATAGAAACGCAAACAGCACAACGATAAAATCGAGAATACTGACACTGGAAAAATCAGCTCTAAATACCTGCCCGAATGTTTCTCCGATTTTTGTAAAATCTGTTAACTGAAAAGACGGATATAGAGAATAAAATCCGCTCTCTGGATCCATCACATATAATCCACATGCCTGTGCCAGCATTCCAAGAACCCATGTCGCGACAATACCAATTAGAATCGCACCTTTGACCCTTTTATAATACAAGATGATAATAATAAACAGGCCGATCAGCGCTAAAATCGCACAAATACCTTCTGTATGGAAATTACCGGCAAAATCTACATAGCTAAGAAGCGTAGAATCGCTATTCACAACAAGATGCCCATTCTGCAGCCCGATAAACGCGATAAACAATCCAATACCAGCACTGACACCTTTTTTCAGTGTACCCGGTATCGCATTAAAGATCGCTTCACGTACGTTTGTAAGCGACAATACAATAAATATAAGGCCTTCGACTGCCACCGCTGCCAGCGCAATCCTCCAGTCATATCCCATATTTCCGCAGACTGTGTAAGCAAAATAAGCATTCAGCCCCATGCCCGGCGCTAACGCAAATGGATAATTAGCCAATAACGCCATACACAGCGTTCCAACAAAAGATGCCAGACAGGTAGCGATCAGCACCGCTGTCGCGTCCATGCCCGCCACCGACAGCATATTCGGATTGACTGCTAAGATATATGCCATTGTCATAAATGTAGTAATACCCGCGATAACCTCTGTCCGAACTGTCGTATGGTTTTCATTTAAATGAAACAATCTTTCTAACATCACTTCTCCCCTTCTGCCTCATAATTCAAGATCTAATTGCCTTCATATGTAATCACTGATGCACCTTACAATCATTTACTAATTGCCTTCATATGTAATCACTGATGCCACTTCGTAGCCGCCCAGCTTATCACGTCCCTTTAATCCAGCCAGCTCCATAAGCAGGATTATTTTTACCACTTCTCCGCCCAGCTGTTCGATTAACCCTACGCTGGCTGCAAGCGTACCGCCTGTAGCAATCAGATCATCCACTAATACGACTTTCTGCCCTGGTTTGACAGCATCTTTATGCATTTCAATTTCCGCACTGCCATATTCCAGATCATATTTTGCAGAGACTGTTTCACAAGGAAGCTTGCCTTTTTTACGGACTGGTACGAATCCCTTGCCCAGCTGATAAGCAATCGGCACTCCAAACATAAATCCTCTGGACTCCGTTCCAGCGATCACGTCAAAGTCCACGCCCTCCAATAACCCTGCCATAGAATCAATGGCGAGCTTCAGTCCGTCCGGATCCTGAAGCACACTCGTTACATCACGAAAAATAATGCCCGGTTCCGGAAAATCCGGTATTGCCCTTACATAATCCTCCATTTTCTTCATCTGTACAAATCCCCTTCCTAAAAATTCCTGCCATTCCAGCCCCAGTCACTGACACCGGTATAGGTCACATACACCTGATCCTTTGGAATGCCGAGCTGCTGCTCGTAAATACGGCAGATTTCCCCAGTCATCTTCTCATACGCTGCGGACGACGCATTTCCAAACAGGCTGACTGCAACAAACGCACCTTTCTCCAGCCTGCTGCCACCCATATAAAGGCAGTATTCATCGTCAAACCCTACCATCAGAAAGCCTTCCGACTTGCCCAGAATAGAAATAACCTCTCCAAACTCAGCCTTAATCGCTTCTTTTTTTTCTTCTGATACTTTTACTGTAATCTTTGAATCAATAAACGGCATATTTATCTCTCCTTTCTGCCCAGAATTTTGCCGTACTTATCATATCATGTTTCCAGCATAATGACTAGAGCATGTTTGAAAATTGCTGTTGTTATCCGCAGACTCTGTTACTTTTCACACTCCGGCCAGACAGCGGGTGTCTGGTCAGGGTGTGAAAAGCAGCCAAACTCTACCCTGCATTATTTAAAACAAACCGATATGCATTTTCAAAAAATATCTTTTCCGTGATCCTGCTGCCAAAGTGCCTTTCAAACACTTCTTTTAACGCCGGGATTGACTGCACTCCGCTTACTCCTTCAGGGAAATTGTCTCCGCAGCCGTCAAAATCACTGCCAAGTGCTAATAGATCCTCACCGCCCAGATTCAGCACAGCATCTGCATGGCGTATAAGATCTGCCAGTTTTGGCTTATTTCCTACAAACTGGTCATAAAAATTCAGCCCGATCAAACCTTTCCTCCGGACCAGCTCTTTTACATGCTCTTTTCTAAGATTACGCGGATGACCGCAGACATCACGCACATTCGAATGTGAAGCCATAACAGGCCGTTCTGTTATCTCAAATAAATCCTCCGCCCCGCGGTCTGACAGATGAGAAATATCCAGCACAATCCGCTGTTCCAATAGATGATCTACGAGCATACGTCCCTTCTGCGTCAGACCCTTTGACTGATCTGTGACAGCTCCACAGGCGTACTCATTCTCATAATTCCAGCTGAGCATAGCAAAACGAAACCCAAGCTCGTGGATCCTCTCAGCATAGCTGCCCATAATCGAAAGATCCTCGATAGACAAAAAAACCGCAGCCCGCCCTGATGCATGGGCATTGCACATATCTGCCGCATTTTTGCACCATACCACGGCTTCAGGCTGCTCCTGAAGCAGGAAAACACCCCTTTGGTATAACTGCCAAAAGGCCCGCTCCATATTCTCACCGGCTGCCTGTATCTGCATCCGATCCAGCCATATTGCAAAAATCTGCGTATAATAATGTGCAAATTTCTGGATACGAAATAAATCCAGACAGCCGCTGTTATTCCATAAACTCTCAGACGGCAATATTGTTGTCAGCGTATCCGCATGACAGTCAAAATAATTCATACATAATTCCCCTCGGAAAACTATCAATCCTTTATTATAATGCGCGATCACCGACTGATATGTATTTATATCATATTTTTCCTCAACATAATACTCAATCACCAGCTGATTCTTTTATGACATAAATTTCTCCATCATAATGCACAATCACCAGCTGATAATATTTATATCATAAATTTCTCCATCAGCTGTACCATTGTCTCTACCTGTGCTTTCTGCTCTTCGCTGACCGCTGCTGTTTCCTGGGATGTAGCTGAATTATTATCTACGATGGCAGATACCTGCTGCAGGCTTGACTGTACTTCACGCATATGTGTCACATCTCCCTGAAGCATTCCTGCAATCTGCCCCATCTTTTCGGTAGCAACGCTGGCATACTCAATAACTTCTTCCATATTAGCAGCTGTATCGTCTGCGATAGCAATACCGCTGTCTACTGCGGCAACTGCCGTTTCGATCAGCTTTGTCGTCTTGCCTGCGGCTTTTGCCGATTCCTCCGCCAGCTTTTTTACCTGATCTGCAACAACCGCAAAGCCTTTTCCGGCTTCTCCCGCTCTTGCAGCTTCGATTGCAGCATTTAAAGAAAGCAGATTCGTCTGTGACGCAATGTCTTCGATCGCACCGATAATCGTACCGATCTGTTCTGAACAGCGGCTGATTTCCCCAATCGCCTCCTTCAGCTCATGCATCTTGGCATTTCCTTTTGCCAATGTAGTGCCGGCACGGTCCGCAAGCTTAACAGACTCCTGCGCCGCATCCATGTTGCGCTCCATACTCTCTGTCATTTCCTGGAATACGGATACGAGTCCTGATACTTGTCCAGCCTGGTCCGTGCTTCCTTCCGCCAGATCTTCTGCAGCATACGCCAGCTGTTCCGAACCTCTGTCAATCTGTCCGGATACCTCTCTCAGCGTAAGCAGCGTCTCACGCATCTTTTCTCCGATTTTCACAAATGACTCTTTGATTGTTATAAATTCCCCTACATACTCCTGGCTGATCTGCACATTATAATTGCCATTTCCCATTTCCTCAAGCACCTCTGAGATCTCCTGAATCATATTCAGCAGATTCTGCTTCATAAAGGAAATCGCAGTCACCATACTGCCGACCTCACTGTCATCCTCTTTTAACTCAAGCGGAACTCTAAATTCTCCGCCCGCCAGAGCAGTCATCTGATCAGATACTTTGATAATCGGATCCAAAAGCTGCTGATGCGCAAATTTCAGAATACAGAAGATTTCACGGACAATGTAGACAAATGCTCCAACCAAAAATAACAGCAATACCATCTGTATGACTTTCATCGTATTCCGCTGATCATTTTTCCGCTGATTGATTTCTGATATTGTCTGGTCTGTAAGCTTCGTAATCTGATCTACCGAGTTTTCGTACTGTTCACTGAACACATATGCCTGCGCGGTTTCTTTATCCCCTTTCCCGGCAGCAGCTATTGCTTCTTCCTCCAATGGAACGAGCTTCTCCGATAATTCCGCAATATGGTCAAGCTCTGCCCATTCTTCATCTGAAAGACGGCATTTTTTTAATGTTTCTCTCGCCTTGTCACGATTCTGATCTTCATTCAATTCCTTCATGTAGGCATCATGATACTTTTCCTGCGCGGTTACAGCATAAGACTGCACGGCAAAGGTAAGCGTCTTAGAGCCTATCCGATACTGATCCAGAGCCATTGCCGAATTCAGCTGGATAGTCTGTATATTAGACAATACCATATTAAATACCGTAAATACAATCAGCAGGAAGATTCCGATTCCTACGGCTGCATACACTCTTTGAGCTAAATGATGAAGCTGCATTGCCTGGCTGTTTTTGCTTTTGTTTTTTCTGATACCCTTATTATCCCTTCTTTTACTCATTATTCTTTCTCCTTAATCTCGTGAACAACATATGAATATGAATAATAATATTATAATGAACTAAATGGAATGGGTCAAGATAGTTTTAACGTTTGAATCATAATCCCTGCTACAATCGTGTAACAGATCAGATCCAGTGTTACATATTGGCCGTGCAGACGCTGGAAGAGGGAATCTGCCCGGTCTGCCGGCATCCATTCCAGAATGCTTAGGGATTAGTACCATTATGGAAAAGTCACCGGAAGACAGGACAACTCCCCTCGCCCGGCGTTCGGGTATCCATAAATATAACACCAGATCTGAGCTGATACACAATAGATACTTTTCGCACCAAGCCAATAAGCGGCTGTGCCAGGAAAAGTAATATTATAATTCAATATAATATGCCGGATAAACGATCCCGTTTATCCGGCACAATCACCATAACTCCAAAATATTTATCCTCTACCCATAGGGCATTTGGTTCTATTCAAAATAAACCTATATGTGCTATCTACGCACCACTAGCAATGAACGTTTGAGCGCATACAAGCATCGTGCGGAAAGCTGCAGCCAACGGCTTTTCAGCACCGTCCATATGCCGCCCGTACACGCCTAACGGGGAACAGACGTAAATAATACTTTTTATACCTCTACTCCAAAATGCTCAAATAACACCTTCTCTGCCTGCGCACTCCATAATCCGCGGTTCTTCTTGCATACTTCATCCAGTTTTTTAAACAGCGGGTCTGTCTGCCCCAGCTTTTCAAAATCTTCAATAGCGGTCAGCGGCATATCAAATTGTGTATAAGTCAGCTTTTTGCCTCCCGGTATCTTTGGCAGATTCAGAGTCGCTTCCGCGATACTGTCGATGCCGCCGACATGGGTTACCATAACTGCCGGTTCAATCCTGCCCTTTGCAGCCAGATCATTTGCTTCGATTAAATCGTCATTGTTGCCTCCTGTCGTCCCTACAATATGCTGACTCGTATAATGTACGTCATACAGATTAATTTCAGCCTTAAACTGATTGTCTGTCGGGCCTGCAAAGAAATTCATGCAGCCGTCAAAAGCAAGAATCTGGTCTCCCAGCTCGGCTACCTTGCGGTTTGGTATATATACAAATACATCATCATATCCTTTGCCGCCTGTCAAATCAACGAGCTCTTTTGCCGGATCTGCCATTTTTGCTGTATTTACATACAGAAGCTCTACGCCGTTTTCCTGCGCATATGACTCCGGGATCACTTCTCTGGCACGCTCGATCTTCGCGTCATCAATATCTGTCACTACGATCCGCTTCGGCTTATTCTCAAACTGTATGCCGTAGCTGACCGCTCCCAGCCCCATCGGCCCGCAGCCGCCCAGAATAATAATGTCGCCGCCTTCTTTCGTGCCTCCTGCCAGGTCATGGTTTCTCTTATTTGTATGATAATTTCCATGATAGCCGCCGATAATACAGCTCATCGGCTCGCCAAGGGATGCTTCAAAAAAGCTCTCTCCCTCATACGGCATCAGACATCCAAGCTCCATAACTTCATGAGGAATGATGCAGTAGGTACATGCACCGCCGAAATATTCGTAGGAATATCCAGGAGAAGCCAGGCTTCCTTTGTAATTCAGTGCCGGCTGCTGTGCAAACTTCATGCCCGGCTTAAACTGGTCTTTCCATTTTTCACCGACTTCTACGATTACGCCTGCAAATTCATGCCCGATGATGATAGGATTGGTATCGATATTCTGAGGTGCGCGCTTATGCTTTTTGCCCTGCTCGATCAGCTTGTAAGTCGACATACAGATACTGTCGCTCATTACCTTTACCAGAATCTCATCATCCTTGATTGCCGGAAGCTCAAACTCCTCCAGTCTAAGATCTCTAGTTCCATACATTCTGACTGCTTTTGTCTTCATAATATAATCTCCTTTATATATATAAATTTGCTTCATACACAGCAAACTTTACAACGGCTCAATCATAACCTGCCCGACCAGCCGGTCTACAATCTCTCTCGTCGGCGGTTTTGTCCCAATCGTCGTCACCTCTCCTGCAGATGCTGCCATGCATAAGCGCATGGTCTGCTCATCATCCAGCTGATGATCCCATGCATAAGCCAGCGCCCCGACCATAGCATCTCCTGCCCCGACTGTAGAATGTGCCTTTACTGGCAGAGCCGGACAGCTGACCTCATAGCCTTCACGTATCATCATGGCACCGCCTCTCCCCATCGAGACAGCTACCGTTCCGATTCCCTGAGCCTTTAAATCCCTTGCCGTCTTAATCAGCTCATCCATCGAAGCCCGGTAATCAAATCCCGCATACTCCTCCAGCTCGTCACGGTTTGGCTTTATCAGATCCGGTACCGCCATAATGCCTTCTGACAGCATCTGCCCATCCGTATCCAGCAGTACTTTTGCTCCGCGCTCATGCACCCTTTGAATAATTTTGGCATAGACATCAGCATCTACACCACTTGGAATGCTGCCCGCCAGTACAAATAGTGTCTGCTCACCCGCGTAGCTTTCCAGTTTTTGAATCAGCAGCTCTACCTGTTTAGGTGTAATCGTCGGCCCTGGTTCATTCAGCTCTGTAACTGCGCCATATTTTTCAAATACTTTCGTATTTGTCCGTGTCTCACCTTCTACCCAGATAAAATCATGAGCAATACCTTTGTCATTCAGCACTGCTTCAATCGTCCTGCCCGCATTGCCGCCTAAAAAGCCTGCGGCGATACTTTTTCCGCCCAGTTCATGGATCGTCTGGGATACATTGATTCCCTTTCCGCCTGCGTCATACTCTACTTTCCGGATACGGTTTAGATCACCCGGCTGCAGCTCATCTACTTCTACGGTCTTATCGATCGCCGGATTCATCGTAACGGTTACTACCATGCCAATTACTCCTTCCCTGCCAAAATACTGTATACCGTATCCACATCTCCTGTTGTCAGTTTTTCAGCAGCAGCCTCATCCAGCATCTTATCTGCAATGTTAGCCAGAATATCCAGATGCTCATCTCCCACGCCTGCAATACCGATTACGACATGCACCTCATTGCCGCCCCAGTCTATTCCCTTTGGAAACGTCATGACTGCAATGCCGGAATGCTTGATCGTTTTTTTCGCTTCTTCCACTCCATGAGGCAGTGCCAGTCCGCTTCCCATAAAAGTAGAAAATGTTTTTTCACGCTCCACCATCGCATCTACATATCCCTGATCTACATAGCCGGTGTCCGCAAGCATCTGTCCGACCTTGCGTATTACATTTTCCTGCGTATCCGGCTCGCAGTTTACACGGATATTCTCACGATATAACAGTTCTTTTTTTTCTGCTGTATTAGCTGCCGGTTCTTCTTTCTTTTTCTTATTAAAAAACATATTTTTCCTCCTCCCACGGTTCTGCCGGGTATTCATTGATCACAATTCTGTCTGCCACTTCATTAATAACGGAACCCGCCTCATTAAAAAATTGGAAGTCCACAGCCCCAAAGTACTGGACTGAATTGTAACATTACCTGTTTTGCTCTTTCTATAATTTATTATAGTGCTCCAAATCCCGCATTTTCAATGAAAACAAGATGGGATTTGGCCTCATCAGATAGTGCCATTTTTGTTTTTTCGGACATCTTGCCGGACACACAGCAGTCTTTATGACAGCCTTGCGATATATTTATTAAAAAATTTTTTAAGATTTCCAGAAAGCGCGTCCCGTATCCGCTCCTTATCTCCTGATGATACAATATCCAAAAACTCGTATTCCTCTACCAACATACTGCTGATGTAGCCCATGATGTCCCGATTGACATTCAGATTATCATCAACTGGAGCCAGCATGATAAATACTACTTTAATCTCTTTAAAATAAGGATTTTGAAACGGCCCCAGATCCTTCGTCATACATATGGAAAAATTCGGCCGTATCACGCCCCTTGTGCGGGCATGTAATAAAGCAAACCCAAACTCTGCAAAGATCTGGCTGGCAATCTGCTCTCTCCTGGATAGATCTTCACGAACCATCTCCTGCCTGTCTGAATATGGCGACATTTTTTCACCGATGGCAATCAGCAGCTCTTCAAAGCTGATCTGGTTATCCACCTTAAAAAAATCCATATATTTAATCACGGTCCCAATCTGTGCCGCAACCAGATTAATTTCTTCCAGCTGTACCGAAAACTCGTCTGCTTTCTTGTTCTTCCTTGGAAGACGCTCGTACTTATAGACCATCCGGCGAATATTTTCAATGTCTTTATCATTTAACAGCATATTGACCAATACTACCGGTGTGTCCATCGTATTTGTGTAGTCCATAGGAATGCTGGAGATGAAAAAATCTGTCCTGCCCGCAATAAACGGCGTAATATCATTCTTTCCATAAGCAGTCAGCTGCATCTGGTCACGAAAGATCTTCTCCAGCTTGGATGACATCAAACGAGAAATGCCGATGCCGCTAGAACAGACTACGCCGACCTGCACCTTACGTATTTCTTCATGCCGGCCTTCTATGCGCACCATCGCGGCTCCAAAATGGACTGCCAGAAATCCGATTTCCTGCTGTGGCACCTTTTTTCCGGTATATTTTTCCAATACTCCCGCAACGCCTTCGCAGCGCTGATAGATTTTGGGATAGCCCGCCTTGATCTCCTCTAACACAGGATTCTGAATCTGCATCCCATAGACAAGACGGATCAGCGTCGGCTGCAGATGCGCCAAAAGCCCCTGAATAAACTCGTCGTCCTGCTTGATCAAATAGGCCTGTTCAGGATAAAAGACATCTATCATCTCATTTACCAGCTGCTGCAGCTTTTTATTCTCAAACTCCACCTGCATGTCGCTCCACTGTATTTTCTCATGCTTTGCTCCTTTGATATGCAGGCAGATATAAGAAGTCTCTACCTCCGGTATACTAATGCCAAACTCTCTTTCCAGCGATTCCACGATCATCCCGGCAAGCTGATAGTCTTCGTCCTCCGTAATGCTGTCACGCCAGTCATCCGCCGACTCGATCATTTCGTTTTTCAATATACGGTTGATTGCTATAGAAATATGAATAACCAGACCGACATACGAATTTTCTGTCAGAGTCAGCACTCTGTCATGATCCAGTCCATTGATGCAGTCCATAACCCTTTTCATAATATCATCATTTAATATTTGTCCAATGTTGCTCCATTTTACAGATTCCTTCTGCACAGTACTGTCAGGCTCATCCTCATAAGCATCCCTGATCATCTGTGTGTCGATGTTTTCATTGATAAATGCACGTATTGCCCTGCGGTAATTATCCTCACTGCCATCAATCTCAATGCCGCTGCCCGGCTTGCGATTTACAAGAAGTCCATATCGGCCAAGCCATCCCTCGACAGCCTCCAGGTCGGCGCTGACAGTCGCTTCACTGACACCGAACTGGCTGCTGTAATAATACAGCTTACGCAGCCCTTTTTCTTTTAAGATTTCCAGAATCAGGCGCTTTCTGCGCTCCTCGCGGTTGCTGACATCATAATCGTCTCCCGCACTGCACACATCAAGCAGCCTGCGCTTCTCTTCCTCGCTGCCCTCGATCCAGATGCCTACGCCCGTCTTCGAAGCAAACACCAGATCATATTCTTTTAACGACGCATCTATATATTCCAGTTCCCGCTGCACCGTCCGCCTGCTGACACCAATCTGCTCAGCGAGATACTTCACAGAAACAGCAGCAGGCTCCTTGAGCAGTACCTGAAAGATTTGTTTCATCCTTGTTGTTATTTCCATTTATGTATCCCTTCTTTAATTGCCTGCGTGCAGGATGCACAATACCATTTTTTACAATAATAAATTATTCTGTAATTATACAAAAGCATTTTCAAATTATTCTACAGCTTACTAAAACCATTCTAAAGAACACAGAATGATCATCCGCAATGATGAAATATTTATTGTACTGACATGTCGTTATTTGAATTCATAGTAATGATATAAGCCATGTTATAAAAGAACTTAAATTATTAGAATTAACCACATCTCAGAATGTCAGTACAACAAATCCAATCGTTCTGCAATATTCAAAAATCACTTTATTTCGCTATAGTCCAACAACTTATGCTGCAAAATAATTCTTTATTAAATTTAATCTCACAAAAATCTGTTCTGCATACGCATATATTCAAATCCAACAGATAAATCAATATTAATATAATAATATCAGAATTAATTAATTGTAAACATAACAATCATTATAAATTGCGCTTTTTTAATTCCTCTACTAATGTCTCATACTCCGGCGCTGCCAGAAAGTTAGTAATCAGTACTAACTCCGCATTCGGATTGCTATGCGCCGCACGTTCACCCAGTTCCTGATGTGTCACGACAATCTGTACATCCGCAGGGATTGAAGATACAGGCGTATGAATGACCTCGATGCCTTCGATGCCTGCTGCCGCAATCTTTTTCTTCAGTACAGTCGCTCCCATCGCGCTTGAACCCATGCCCGCGTCACACGCAAATGCAATCTTTTTTATTTTTCCGCCAGAAGCTGCCTTTGCCGGTGCCTGCGCTGTTCCCTTTGCCTGACTCTTCATAGCATTCTTCTGTGCCTGTGCTTCCTCTAAGGACGTATCCTTGCCCATAAACTTTAATAACGGCACTGCCACCGCAAATGATACCGCTGCTGAAAGCAGCACACCCGCAAAAAGTCCCAGATAGCTGTGGCGCTCTGCCATCATCGTGATCGCGATAATACTTCCAGGAGAAGCCGGAGATACTAAACCTACATTAAATAATGTAAACATTAAAATGCCGACCGCATTTCCTGCTATCGTAGCCAGCAGCAGGAATGGATTCATCAGTATGTATGGGAAATAAATCTCATGAATACCGCCAAAGAAATGGATAATCACCGCGCCTGGAGCAGAACTTTTGGCGCTTCCCTTTCCTGCAATACAGTATGCCAGCAATATGCCGAGTCCCGGCCCCGGATTTGCTTCCAGAAGGAATAAAATCGATTTGCCTGCTTCTTCTACCTGTCTGATTCCCATCGGAGATAAAATCCCCTGATTCAGCGCATTATTTAAAAACAATACTTTCGCCGGTTCGATAAAGATACTTGTCAGCGGCAGCAGGCTGTGGTCTACCAAAAATCCAAGACCAGAACCCAGAAGATTTGTCAGCCCGTTTACAAGCGGTGTAATTCCCACGTATGCAAGCAGAGATAAAATCATACCGATGATGCCGATTGAGAAGTTATTTATCAGCATTTCAAAACCTGCCGGAATGTGCCCTTCCATCGCTTTATCAAACTGTTTGATGACCCATGCAGCAAGAGGGCCTACCACCATAGCTCCTAAAAACATCGGATTGTCCGGCGCTGCTACGATGACACCCATTGTCGCAATCACGCCAATAACTCCTCCACGGTCGCCTGCTACCACCTTGCCCCCGGTATAAGCGATCAAAAGCGGGAGCATCATAGAAGACATCGGGCCTACCATCTGAGCAAATTTCTCATTCGGCATCCATCCTGTCTCAATAAACAAGGCAGCAATCAGCCCCCATGCAATAAAAGCACCGATATTAGGCATTACCATGCCGCTTAAAAACCTTCCAAATGTCTGAACTCTTTCTTTCATAATCACACCTCTTTCATTTAGATCACAGTGACCGGCCAGTCATGTTACAGCTTCACTTGACAGCTGTGCTTTTCTGTTTTTATTATTATAAGGTGAAATTCCTGTCAGTTTCAAGAAATAGAAAAAGATATTTGGCACTATAACTTAATGCCAAATCTTTTTGAAGTATATTTACAGCAGATTATACAAACGTTGGGCCGTTCCAGTCCTACACTGTTAAGCATTATGCCATATGATTGAAGCTGTTATCAGCTGATAACCGTTCAGATCGGGTGTTACATATTGGCTGTGTGGACGCTGAGAGAGGAAACCTGCCCGGTCTGCCGATGTCCGTTCCAGAATGCAAGAATCCCTAAGCATTCTGCATCTACGCTGTGGCACCGGACGGTCGCGGCACCTAGAGCGTGTTTGAAAAATCATTCCCGCGATCTGCACTCCC
>CANDMV010000080.1 GCA_947385875.1 uncultured Eubacterium sp.
ACACATATTCACACACTCTTTCCCTACACGACGCTCTTCCGATCTTAATATCTACGAACAAAAAAACAGCATTGCCACCCTTCCTCAGACTATAAAAGAAGCTGATGGAATTATTCTGGCTACAACAGTCGAATGGCTTGGCATCGGGGGCTATATGCAGCAGTTTCTAGATTCATGTTGGCTATATGGTGATAAGGAAAAAATCAGCCAGACTTATATGCAGCCAGTTGTAATGTCTACAACTTATGGAGAGAGAGAAGGAGAAATTACACTTGCAAATGCATGGGAAATCTTAGGAGGCCTTCCATGCAGCGGCGTGTGCGGTTATGTGGCAGATTTATTAACCTTTGAGATGAATCAGGATTACTCAGTAATCATAGAAAAAAAGGCTGAAAATTTGTACCGCACAATATCACAAAAAATGAAAAGCCTGCCGACAAGTAATCAGGCTGTAACTAAGACTGTGCTGCGAACACAAGATCTAGGACTTACCCCTCAGGAAAGCGAACAGCTGTCAAAGTATGTTTCTGATGACACTTACGTAAAAAAGCAAAAAGAAGATATTGAAGAGCTTGCAAACAAATTCAAAGGATTATTGGATAAAGATAAAGCTGAGGATGAAGATGAAGCATTACCGTATATTTCAGATTTTGAATCTCATTTCAAACCACAATCAGATTTTAGAGCCAAATATCTTTTTATAATAGAAGGAAGAAAAAAACCGTTGACAATCATAGTTGATCAGGATGATCTTCAATTAAGTTATAGCAAGCAGGATGACATTGACGTTTATGCTAAAATGACAACTGATGTGTTAGAACGTATCATATCAGGAAAAATGACATTTCAAAGAGCATTTATGACAGGAGAATTAACAGCTAAAGGAAATTTTAAAACATTGAGAATGTTAGATGATTTATTTAATTTTACTATATAAATTTCATCCTTTAGTGTACAGTCTGCCTGATGTTTGTATATGCATTTTCTGATTTTATACAAATTAAATTAGAACATAGATCAGTAAGCCAGTACACTAGTGTACTGGTACGATGATATTTTAACCAACTCTAGCAACCACAGTGCTTTTATTATATGGCTTGCGAATAATATTATTAGTTCAATTATCGTCGTGTCATTACACTAGTGGACTGTCTGGTTGGTATCTGTACAAATGAATCATTCAAATATCAACTGTCTTTACTGATTTTATGCAGATTAAGTTTAGTACAAATATCAATAAGACAGTATACTAGTGTAGTGACTAGCTGACTTCCGGCATAAAATGTTGTATCCTTTTTCTGCAAAAAATTATATGCGAAAAAGGAGAAAAATGGGACGTCAAATTCAAAATAAAGTTTCCCTCAGCCGGGATGAGAGGACAAAATTAGAAACAATGAGCAGGGACAGCTCACTTTCAGCCCGCACGGCAAAACATGTTCTGATTCTTCTGGCCCTGAATGACAGCCGCAGCCAGAGGTTAAATTATCTGCAGATTGCAGCCGCATTGCATGTATCACCAACAACTGTCTCCCAAACAGCGAAAGATTATGCCTTGAATGGCCTGGAGGACACCCTTGCCTACCATTTTAACCCGGTGTCGCTGCGTAAACGAAAGATTATCGGGGAACTGGAGGCGTGCGTGATCCAGCTGGCCTGCGGGAAAGCCCCGAAAGGCTACGCGGACTGGACATTGGAGCTCCTGACCCGCGAGGCAAATAAAAAGGGCGTTGCCGAACCGGTCTGTCCGCCTGATGTTAAAAAAACGAACTCAAGCCATGGATGAATGAATACTGGTGCATCCCGCCAAAGGAAAACGCTGAATTCGTCGCCTGCATGGATGACGTCCTGCATGTATATTCCATGCCGTATAACCCTGACGTCCCTGTCATCTGCATGGATGAAAAACCATACCAGCTGGCTGGGAAGTGCGCGAGCCGCTGGCGGCAAGGCCGGGCGACATTGGAAAGCCAGATGCCGAATATGAACGCCGCGGGACATGCAGCATATTTGTATTTGCAGAAGCCCTTGCAGGATGGCGCCATGCCAGTGTGCGTGAACGCCGGACAAAACTGGACTGGGCAGAGGAAATCCGATGCCTGCTGACAGAAATTTACCCAGACAAAAGGAAAATCATCCTTGTAATGGACAATTTGAACACCCATGCAAAATCTTCCTTATATCAGGCATTCCCGGCCGCAAAAGCGGCGGCGCTGGCAAACCGGCGGGAGATTCATTATACCCCGAAGCACGGGAGCTGGCTGGACATAGCCGAAATGGAGCTGAACGCAATGACGCGCCAGTGCCTGGACAGGAGGATAGCCGACATAGGGGAACTGCGCCGTGAGCTGGCAAAATGGGAAAGCGAACGCAATGAAAACTGCAAAACAGTTGACTGGCAGTTTACAGCGGAAAATGCCCGCATAAAATTAAAAACCCTATATCCAAAAATCAGTGTTGAGACAGGCAAATAAGGGCATAAATTTTGATACAGAAGTCAACTGGTCGCTACACTAGTACACCGTAAAATAAATAACTGGTTATATTGCGCCGGATAAATCTTCGAGAGTGCATGTCAAAAACCGGAGGTGTACCGGGGAGCACCTCGGATTTTTGACATGTGCTCTCGGAGATTTAGACAAGCAAGATGACCAGTTATTTATTTTACGGTGTACTAGTATATGTTTGAAAGTAAACCATACAACTATTTAAGATATAGGCAAGCTAATAATAAAGGTACACCCTTCTCCAATTTTATTTTCAAATTGAAGTGTTCCGCCATGGCATTCAATAATCTGTTTTGTGATTGCAAGTCCGAGACCAGAACCTTGTTTTTTAGATGTGGTAAACAAATCAAAGACTTTATTTTCTAGTTCCACAGGAATGCCGCCGCCACAATCGCTGATTAAGATTTGGATAACTGACTCTTTCATCTGTGTTGTTATTTTCACATATGTTGATCCTGCTTCTGCTGAATTTTTAAGCAAATTTAATACAGCCTGCCTTATCTTTATACTGTCGGCATTTATAGACGGCAGATTCTGGCATAATTCCAGATTCCACTGCAAGCTAGGATAACTATCTTTCACAAAACAGCAGACATTATCCAGAACTTCATTCAAATTTATTGTTTCTTTCTGAAGCTGTTCCATATTACTGGCTTGTGAAAGTTCAAGTACCATATTTTTAAGATAAGTTATTTCATTTTTAATATTATCCCAGTAGGATTCTGATTTTAACTGGGGACATCTGTTGTCTAATAACTGCATAGAACTGTTAATCAGGGTGATTGTATTTTTGATTTCATGAAAAATGCGTTGGTAATCCAAAGAATTCATATAAATTACTCCTCTAATATGTTTATATTTTGTTAATTCTAGCATTTTTTATATTCAGATACAATCAGAAATTGATTAAATATTAATACGAAAATGAGAATGAAAAGGAGAACGAAAATGAGAGATGAAAACTGTATTTTTTGTAAAATTATTGCTGGTGAGATACCCTCTAGAACTATCTTCGAAAATGAAGATTTTAAAGTCATACTAGATGTAAACCCAGCTTCCAAAGGACATGCCTTAATTTTACCAAAAAATCACTGTGCAAATATCTATGAAATTGATGAAGACCTGCTTGCTAAAGCTGCAAAATTAGCAAAAAAACTTGCTGAACATATGTCTGGCCAATTAAAATGTGACGGTTTTAACATCCTGCAGAATAATGGAGAAGTTGCGGGACAGACTGTATTCCATTTTCATATTCATCTAATCCCACGCTATCATGGTATGAAAAATAAGGATCTTTTAAACTGGACGCATGAAGAATTTACAGCTGAAGAGCAAGATCAAATCTGTGAAAAAATAAAGCTGAAATAAACAATTATCACCCAGAACATAATATAAAGAATTTATCCCGATTTATGAGACGCAGCGGGCATCGTCTCATAAATTGGGAATAAATTATCCACATAGCGGGGAGTCCGGATCGTGGTAATGATTTTTCAAACGCGCACTCCATACTGTCTGTTTCATGCCAAATCAAGCCAAAACAACTTCTATTTTGCAGTTTCTTCTATTAAAGATACAATCTTCTCAACTGAATTTATCATGCTGCTTTTTTTCATAGCACTGATATAACGCTCACGGTTTTTATATGTTTCATGAATCAGATTCAAAAACTTATCAGGAGTAATTACCTCTTCTTCCATCACAACACTAAACCCTTGTTTTTCAAACGACTGGGCATTTAGAATCTGATCTCCACGGCTGGCATTCGCGGATAAAGGTATTAGTATATTGGGTTTATGCAGCGCTAACAGCTCACATATCGAATTCGCGCCCGCACGAGAAATCACAAGGTCTGAAAGTGCAAAAATATCGTTTAGTTCAGAACCAATGTATTCAAACTGCTTATACCCGATTGTCCGATTTAACGATTCTTCCAGATTTCCTTTCCCACACATATGTACGATCTGATAAGTTTTTAATAATTCAGGCAGAAGTCCACGAATTGTATCATTAATAAATTTTGAACCGCTGCTTCCTCCAACTACAAATAATACGGTCTTATCTTTTTGAAACCCGCATAATTTACGCGCATTCTCTTTATTCCCAGATAAAAGCTCCCTTCGTATTGGAGAGCCAGTCAGTACAGCCTTTCCTTCTGGAAGGTACTGCAGTGTTTCAGGAAAATTGCAGCAGACTTTAGCAGCATTGGGAATCGCAAGTTTATTTGCTAATCCTGGAGTCAGGTCTGATTCGTGTATAATAGAAGGTACATGACAGAACTTTGCTGCTAATATGACCGGAACAGATACAAACCCCCCTTTTGAAAAAACAATATCTGGCTTTAGTTTACGAATCAACCGGATTGACTGTCCAAGTCCTTTTATAACCTTAAATGGATCAGAAAAATTCTTAATATCAAAATACCGGCGAAGCTTTCCAGAAGAAATCGCATAATAGGGAATTCCCTGCTCCTTTATCAACTGATTTTCTATCCCATTATACGAACCTATATAAAAAATATTAAATTCTGCTTTTCGAAGACTTGGAATCAGTGCAATATTAGGTGTTACATGCCCTGCCGTTCCGCCTCCTGTTAAAATTATTTTTTTCATTTGAAAGTCCTTCCTAAAAAATATATATTCATTATTAATCGAAAAAGCGTAAATGTCAAATAAATTCTTTCTGTTACTTTTTACACCCAATGTCATGATGATAGGTTCAAAAGTTTGTTTTATAATAAATTGTATTAATTATTTTCAAGTTGTATATGTTTCATTTTCGTTTTTCCTACAAAACACAGCAATTAGCAAAGAATTTGAAAGCTATACATGCAAAAATTATAAACATTTAATACAATGTGATTGAACAGAGCTTTTGTCCCATACATCATGTCAATAGCTTAGGCTTTTGTAGACAGCGATTGTCTGATCAGGGTGTGAAAAGCAACTTATTTCTTTAATCTATGCTAAAATAATTACAAAAAGACTTGTAAATCAAAAATAAAAGCATAAAATAGGACATAGATCTTATAGTTGGCTATTTAGAATTGAAGAGGAATAATGAATGGATGCTAGGTTATTTCGATATTTATTTGAAAATACAGCAAGAGCGATTGTAATGACTGGATGTACATGGGATAAAGGAGCGCAGGAACAAACACGTTATGCATATTCCAGTGAAATAGGCTTACAGATTACAAATTCTCAGAATGGAAACGGAAGCAGCCAAATGCTTTATGGAGGCAGACCGATTGATTTATTTGTTATGGGAAATTTTTCTATAGAAGACACGAAACGATTAATTTATGCCATTCATTATTGTGCTGTAAAAACGGTCATTATACCATATGTATCACCAATTCAGCGGTTTTTCCTTTTGCAGACATTAATATCTCATGGAACTGATAATAATGAGGTCATAGAGTTTATTCGTTCTCCATATTTGTATATGGAAAACTCCGGTGTGAAAAGATATTATTTTGTATATGGCAATGGAAATACCCTTGAAAAATTCAATAATATGTATGATGGCTATTATTTTGAATCTCAGGACAATGAAATTCTTGATTTGATTGAAGAAATGGAAGGTTATCGTATTCCAGTTAAAAAAGCTGGTTATATTATTGAAAACAGAATGCTTTTTTACTTCGGCCATTTTGGAATAAGTCTGCAGATGGTCCGCCATTTTGTTCATCATTATATAAAAAGCTGCCAAATAGGAAAATTCGATATTCAAAAGTTTGATGACAGGCAGATGAAAAAAATGCTGCTTGTGTACCAAAAAGAATTTGCAGACAGCGGAATGGATTCTCTAACTATGTTCTGCAGCCCAATCGAAGTCATTGCTTCACAAACAGACTGTGTACTTAATACAATAGTAATTGACAAAGATGACTTTTGTCACGCTGATATTCAAAGTGATGATGGCAGATGTACACTAAAATGCCTGCTATATAATGACTATGATGTCTGCCGATGCCACCGTACTGAAGCTGCGCTGCTGCGAGCAGGTCTTTTACTTCTCGGAAATATTAAGTTAAGCCGCCACTTAAAAGACCTTAAAATGCGCTACCGATTTGTAGAAAATCAGATACGCGCTATTACGCTGCCGAATGGAGGACATTTTAATAATTGGGATATCGGCTTAGCAGATTTAAATGTTAAGAAAAATATAGTTTTCTGGATATGCCCTCTTCAAGTACATACTTCCGATAAAGTGCTTCGTGAAATTAAGTCAATCAATGCCAGATACAGAATTGTCGGTCTTAATAGAGAATACGGCTGCTGCATCAACGGATTTTTGTCTGAAAAACAAGAACCAAATCTGATGCAGCAATAAACAAGTTCTATTACATACAGCCTTCGACAGTAAATGCAAAGAGTTTCTACTATTATATATACATCCAAATATAGCAGAAAGGAAGTTGGAAATATGTTGGAGCAAATTCTGACACAGGCAATGTCACATATACAACTGATAACAGGCATCCTGCTGCTGACGGCGGTTGCCTTAGAATTAATACATATCAGGCAGACAAGCCGAATCAACAAAAAGCTGAGCTATGCCGGCCGCTGGCTACAGCGTTACCTGAATGCAGTATTTAACGAAGAGGCCCATAACGAGCCTGAGGATGAAGACACAGACACAAAAATTCATGTAAAAGAACAAGATCAATCACGGGCAGAACAGGTACAATTTACTGTTTCACAGCCTCAGCCATTAAAAAGCCGTCAAGAAGAAAATATGCGTCTTTCACTCGCGCATAAGAAACAGAAAAAAGATGAAGAACTGCTTGAATCTGTCCTCCAGGAAATATTCGATTGACTATTTAATATGATATCTATAATTGATACAAGCTGTTACATATACTATATATTTAAATAGGCTGTTGCATATACCATATCCATAATTAGTGTATGTAACGGCGCTTGTCATGCATCCGGCCTTCGCCAAAAACGAACTTCTAATGGGCCGGATGCCGTTACTTTTCGCAGCACAGCCGCTTTCTGGCTGGTATGAAAAGTAACCAGCTGAACGAACAAATGGTAACAGTTCAGCCCAGTACTTTTCATTTACTGCAAAGTACGTAAGAACGTGTAAATTATGCCAAGAGGGAATCCGGCTCTTCGCCAAAGACGAACTTTCAATGAGCCGGATTCCGTTACCTTGAAGCCGAAGGCTGAACTGTAACAACAAATGAAACAAAATATACATAATATCTTGCCAATTATCCCACATTTTGTTATTATTAATACTAGTTATGATACAAAAGCAGTTTTAAAGTAAAACTGTATACAACAAAGTAAGGAGAATTAAACATGAGCAAAATTACATTCGATTACTCAAAAGCAGCTGGATTTATCAGTGAAGAAGAAGTCGGATACATGAGCAAACTGGTAAATGACGCGAAAGAAGTTCTTGTATCCAAAACAGGTGCAGGCAATGACTTTCTTGGATGGGTAGATCTTCCAGTCAATTATGACAAAGAAGAATTTGAACGTATTAAAAAAGCAGCTGAGAAAATCCAGTCCGATTCTGATGTTCTTTTAGTAATCGGTATCGGCGGCTCTTATTTGGGAGCAAGAGCTGAGATTGAATTTTTAAGACACGGATTTTACAATAATATTTCTAAAGATCTGCGCAAGACACCAGAAATCTATTATGTAGGCAACAGCATCAGCGGTACTTATGTACAGGGTCTGATTGATGTAATCGGTGACAGAGATTTTTCCGTAAATATTATTTCAAAATCAGGGACAACCACAGAACCTGCAATCGCATTCCGCGTATTTAAAGAAATGCTTGAGAAAAAATATGGAAAAGAAGAAGCTGCTAAAAGAATCTACGCTACTACAGACAAAGCAAGAGGTGCTCTTAAAAACCTGTCTACTGAAGAAGGCTATGAGACTTTTGTTGTTCCTGATGATGTCGGAGGCCGTTTCTCAGTATTAACAGCTGTAGGTCTTCTGCCGATTGCTGTCAGCGGTGCAGATCTGACCCAATTAATGGAAGGCGCTGCAGAAGGCAGAAAGCTTGCATTGGAAAGCAGCTTTGAAGACAATGCCGCTTTACAATACGCAGCAGTCCGCAATATTCTTCATAGAAAAGGAAAATCTGTTGAAGTTTTAGCAAACTATGAGCCAAGTCTTCATTATGTATCTGAATGGTGGAAGCAGCTCTATGGCGAATCAGAAGGAAAAGACCAGAAGGGTATTTTCCCTGCATCCGTAGACCTGACTACAGATCTTCATTCTATGGGACAGTTTATCCAGGATGGATCCAGAATTATGTTCGAAACAGTTTTAAATGTAGAGCAGTCTCGCTGCCGTATTGAGCTTAAAGAAGAGCCGGTAGACCTTGACGGATTAAATTATCTGGCAGGAAAGGACATGGATTTTGTCAACAAGAGTGCCATGAATGGAACAATTCTGGCACATACAGATGGAAATGTTCCGAACCTGATGGTTAAGATCCCAGAGCAAAATGAGTTTTATCTTGGTGAGTTATTTTATTTCTTTGAATTTGCCTGCGGCATCAGCGGATACTTATTAGGTGTAAATCCATTTAATCAGCCAGGTGTAGAAAGCTATAAGAAAAATATGTTCGCATTATTAGGTAAGCCAGGATATGAATCAGAGCGAGAAGCTTTGTTAAAAAGATTATAATTGATATATTGGTCATTGACTAAAACAAATTTTTGGTAGTTTCAAAGTAAACCTACATGTGCAATCTGCGCACCACCATGAATAAAAGTCGAGAGCGTATACGGATAACCAAATCGCTTCGCAATGGGACTTTTAAAGTAATAATTATTGTATGAACTGAACCAATCATTACAGAAATATTTTAAAGGATCGATGAATAAATCATCGATCCTTTTTAGTTTTTCCTAGAAAATAAGCCTTGTAGAAATAAGTCAAAAAAAAATTTAAAAAAGATTTGACAAAACTATTACAAAGTGCTAGAATGCAATCGTAACAAAGTTGTAACAAATGTAATAAAAAGTGAATAAAATAGCATAAATACGTAATGGAAAAATAAGATTTTATTCATGGAAAAAACGGAGGTTTATTACTATGCGAGGAAACAAGAAACTGATACAAGGTATTGCTGTCGCGGGTGCGGCTGGAGCGCTTGTATTTACAGTTAACTTTTCCCAACCACAGATAATGCAGACCGAAGGAACTATCCAGATTACCGACAATGGAACGGCAGGCATTATGGCAGCATTGAATCCATCCAGACATATGGGTGATCTTTTATCCCGGACAGTGACCGTTTCAAAGCGTGATGTGTATCAGGTATCTGCAGGAATATCCGCTGAGAAATTTATTATTAATGGCCAGACAGCAGCAACAGATGCCAGAGCTTCCATTGTATTGAACGATGATGAAGAATCTGATAACAATGATTCTCCTCTTTCTTCAAAACAAAAAGCAGTGCCTGAAACGAATACACCAGAAAATAATTCTGTAGAAACAGCAGGAAAGGTAAATTCAGATCAGTCAGATCTGAATCAAACAGACCGGAAAGATAAAACAGATTCCGATCAGAAAGACTCTGCAGGCAAAGAATCTAAAAATAATAAATCTACAAATAAAAAAGATGCAGATGAAAAAAACTCTGCTGAAAAAAATACAAGCAAGAAAAATTCAAATGATAAAGATAATAAAAACAAGTCTGACGAACAGGAAAAATGGAAAAATAAGCTGATTGCAGATGTTGATGATTATTTAAATATCCGTAAGACATCATCGGAAGACTCTGAAATCGTAGGAAAGCTTCGTAAAGGCGATGTTGCCAAGGTTATGAAAAAAGGTAAGGCATGGACGAAGATTAAGTCTGGATCCGTTACCGGATACGTTAAGAATGATTACTGCATTTATGGCACAAAGGCGTATAAATTAGCTAAGAAAATCTGTAAGACTTATGCCACGGTTCAGGCCGACGGCCTTCGAATCAGACAGCAGGCCAATAAAAGTGCAACTGTATTAGAAGCTGCATTCAAGGGCGATCGATTAGTTGTCAATACAGATGCCAAGAAAAAGGATGGCTGGGTTGTAGTTAAGTTCAATGATAAGAAAGGATATGTGGCAGATAAATATGTCAAGGTAGCACTTGGCGGACGGGCAATTTCGATTGCTGAAGAGAAGGCTCAGCTTGCAGCCTTGAAGAATACTTCTTCTAATTCTGCCGGTATAGCTGCCGCATCCAGTGCCTCATCCGTATCTTCGAGCGACCTGACTCTGCTCTCTGCGATTATTTTCTGTGAGGCAGGTGGTGAAAGCTATTCTGGTCAGGTAGCAGTTGGTGCAGTTGTAATGAACCGTGTAAGAAGCAGTTCTTTCCCAAATTCTATTTCCGGCGTTGTCTACCAGAGCGGTCAGTTTTCACCGGTAGCCAATGGTGCACTTGCAAGAGCACTTTCTAATGGTTCTTATCAGTATTGTGTTCAGGCTGCCAGAGCCGCCCTTGCAGGAAACGATAATACTGGAGGCGCACAATTTTTCCACCGCGCAAATGGAGCTGCCGGACTTGTAATCGGAAATCATGTATTTTATTAAAAAGTGTCAAAAAAGACCGTTGTATAGGATACAGCGGTCTTTTTTATGCAAAAATCCTTTATTTTCCACGTTTTCATGGTTGTAAATTGAGATTAATTATAGTATGATAAAGAAAATTTATAGATGCTGCTATTCTTAATGCGGTCTGATAATACATCAGCATATTTATCAGACACAGAAACTGGAGGAACAAAATGGAAACATGGATTATCGTATTAATATTAATTATTCTCGCACTGTTAATCACAGTATCCTGCATTAAAATTGTACCACAGGCTCATGCGGTCGTTGTAGAACGTTTAGGCGGTTATCTTGCTACATGGGGAGTAGGAATTCATTTCAAAGCACCATTTATTGACCGTATAGCTAAAAGAGTACTTTTAAAAGAACAGGTAGTGGATTTTCCACCGCAGCCGGTCATTACAAAAGATAATGTAACTATGCAGATTGACACCGTAGTATATTTTCAGATTACAGATCCAAAATTATTTGCTTACGGTGTGGAAAACCCTATTATGGCAATCGAAAATCTGACAGCCACAACACTGCGTAACATTATCGGTGATCTGGAGCTGGATGAAACACTCACTTCCAGAGAAACAATCAATACAAAAATGCGGGCTTCCCTTGATGTAGCAACCGACCCATGGGGTATCAAGGTCAACCGTGTAGAGCTAAAGAATATCATACCGCCGCAGGCAATCCAGGATGCCATGGAGAAGCAGATGAAAGCGGAACGAGAAAGGAGAGAAGCAATCCTAAAGGCAGAGGGTGAAAAGAAGTCTACGATCCTTGTTGCTGAAGGCAAAAAGGAATCCGCGATATTAGATGCTGAAGCAGAAAAACAGGCCGCCATACTCCGCGCAGAAGCGCACAAGGAAGCTATGATACGTGAAGCAGAAGGTCAGGCCGATGCCATTCTGAAAATTCAGCAGGCTAATGCAGACGGACTTCGTTTCTTAAAAGAGGCAGCCCCAGATGCAGCTGTGTTACAGCTCAAGAGCCTGGAAGCATTTACAAAGGCCGCAGATGGCAAAGCTACAAAAATCATTATACCATCTGAGATCCAGGGCGTAGCCGGATTGGCAAAATCCATTGTTGAAGTTGGGACGGATAAAAATATTAACTAATTTCAATAGTGGGGTTGTCGCATGAATGACAATGTATACAATATATAGATTCTTTCTGTTAGAATACTTCTTTCTATTGTAAACATTTCATTTTATGCGGCAGCCCCTTTCCCATTGAGATTTCTATTTCATACATTTTTTATTATTATCTATATGGAAAAACACAAGTTTTTCCATATAGATAACCATAAATAAATGCTCCTGGGAAATCCAGAAGCAGCCAAACGCTTAATGACGAAAGGTGGGATTAAAATGAATTTACAAGGTAAGCATTTTCTTAAGCTGCTAGATTATGCGCCGGAAGAGATTTCGTATCTGATTAATCTTTCGGCCGAGCTTAAGGAAAAGAAGAAAAAAGGCATTTCACATAATAGTGAGCTTGCTGGAAAAAACATTGCTCTGATCTTTGAAAAAACGAGCACCAGAACACGCTGCGCATTTGAAGTAGCGGCATATGACCTCGGTATGCATGTAACTTATCTGGACCCGTCAGGCTCACAGATTGGCAAAAAAGAAAGTATTGCTGATACTGCAAGAGTTCTTGGCAGAATGTTCGACGGCATTGAATACCGTGGATTTGAACAGGACATTGTAGAGGAATTAGCACAATATGCGGGAGTTCCGGTATGGAACGGTCTGACAAATGAATTTCATCCAACACAAATGATTGCTGATCTGCTCACAATCCAAGAGCATTTAGGCAGACTGAAAGGCGTAAAGCTGGTATATATGGGAGATGCCCGGTATAATATGGGCAATTCACTGATGGTAGCCAGCAGTAAGCTTGGTTTGAATTTTACCGCATGTACAAATAAAAAATATTTTCCAGATGAAGCATTGGTTGACTCCTGCAGAAATATTGCGGCTTCCACAGGCGCAAATATTACGCTTACAGAAAATGCTGAAGAAGCAGTCGCAGATGCAGATGTGATCTATACAGATGTATGGGTATCAATGGGTGAACCAGAGGAGGTGTGGGCAGAGCGAATCAATGATTTAAAACCATATCAGGTAAATGCCAGAATAATGGCAGGTGCAAAAGATTCTTCCATATTTATGCACTGTCTGCCGGCATTTCATGATTTGAAGACAACTATCGGTCAGCAGGTATATGAGAAATTCGGTTTAAAAGAGTTAGAAGTTACAGATGAGGTATTTGAGAGCGGCCGGTCGGTTGTATTTGATGAGGCAGAAAATCGTATGCATAGTATCAAAGCAATCATGTATGCCACGATGCCGCGCTGAGAACCGCAGCTCGTAACTGCTTTATAGTAACTGCGTATTATATGATATCTCGTAATACGATGATTTTGAAATATGCAATACAGCTACATAAGAGGTTCTTTTGATACTTCGGCATCTGCATATAAAACAATTAAACGGGATTATTGAAAAATCAATAATATATACAATATGCACATATAGAACAACCAAGTGTCAAAAAGAACCACATTAGAAATGGGGTAGGCTACATGAAAGCAGAAATACTAGCGGCACTTAGGGAATCAGATGGATACGTATCTGGACAGAGTCTGTGCGAAAAATTCGGGGTATCCCGTACTGCTATATGGAAAGCAGTAAATCAGCTCAAACAGTCAGGTTATGAAATTGAAGCGGTGCAAAACCGCGGTTACCATATTGTATCTACACCGGATATCTTGAGCGAAAATGAATTAAGAAGCATCCGCAAAACAGAGTGGCTTGGAAATGTGATTTACTATGAACCTGTTATGGATTCTACAAATACTAAGGCCATGCAGTTAGCGGAGCAGGGCGCACCACATGGCACTCTGGTAGTAACAGACCACCAGATGTGCGGACGCGGACGGCGTGGACGCAGCTGGGAAAATCCAGAAGGCTCGTCAATCGCCATGACCTTTTTACTCCGGCCGAATATCAATCCAAACAACGCTTCTATGCTGACGATCGTGGCTGCAATGGCAGTCGCACGAGGCATCGAAGATGAAACCGGCCTTAAAGTCGGCATTAAATGGCCAAACGATATTATCATCAATGGTAAAAAAGTCAGCGGCATACTGACAGAAATGAGCGCACAGATTGATTATATAAATCATGTTATCATAGGAATTGGCATTAACGTACATGTAGATGCGTTTCCTGAGGAACTTCAGGATATGGCAACTTCGCTTTTCATAGAAATGGGGAAAAAAATAAATCGCGCAGCATTAATAGAACGAATCTGTGAATATTTTGAAGCGTATTTTGATCTGTTTCTGCGCACAGAAGATTTATCGGCGATTACAAAACAGTATAACTCTTATATGGTCAACCGAAACCAATCTGTCAGGGTATTGGATCCAAAAGAATCATTTGAGGGGAAGGCACGCGGAATCACAGCCAGAGGAGAGTTATTGGTAGATACCTGGGAATCCAGAAGACTGGTTTCTTCTGGAGAAGTATCTGTAAGAGGAATGTATGGTTATATATAATTGAGGAATAAATATGTATCAAGACGAAGTTGTATTATGCGGCTCCAGCGCATACACAAAGAAATTTTATATAAACGAAGATTTTTCAAATCTTCCTGACCAGATAAAAAATGATTTGAAAATATTATGTGTATTATATACAGAAGACATAGGAGGCACCCTGCAGCTCGTATTTAATGAAGAGGGCAGCCTTGTCTTCCGTACAGAATGCGCTGAAGATGATTTTATGTATGATGAAATTGGAAGCGTACTAAAAATAAAGCAGCTTCGCCAGACGAAGCAGGAATTATTCGAAGCGTTAGAAATGTTTTATAGAGTATTTTTTCTGGGCGGAGATTTTGAGGAGGACTAAAAATGCTGTTAGTAATGGATGTAGGAAATACAAATATCACACTTGGTGTATTCGACGGTAATAAACTGGAGGCCACATTTCGAATGACAACGAAAATACCACGCACTTCAGATGAATATGGAATTATTGTTCGTGACCTGCTGCAGCATAACCAGATCGAGGTAAGCGATATTTTGGCAGTCATCATTTCTTCCGTCGTACCAAATGTTATGCATTCACTGACCAGCGCTATTATAAAATATATTCATGTCACTCCAATTATCGTTGCACCGGGCATCAAAACCGGCATACGCATCGCTACTGAGAACCCAAGGCAGATCGGCGCAGACCGTATTGTAGATGCAGTAGGCGCATATGAACTGTACGGCGGACCAGTCATTGTGATCGATTATGGCACTGCAACAACTTACGACCTAGTAGATGCATCCGGTGCTTTTATAGCAGGCGTGACTGCGCCAGGCATCCGTACTTCAGCAAAAGCATTATGGGAAGAGGCAGCAAAGCTGCCGGAAATAGAAATCCGCAGACCCAAAAGCATTCTCGCTCAGGAAACTATCAGCAGTATGCAGGCCGGCCTTATATTTGGCCAGATCGGGCAGACAGAATATATTATTAGACATATGAAAAAGGAATCTGCTTTTCCTGACATCAAAGTCGTTGCAACTGGGGGGCTGGGCAAAATTATTGCCTCTGAAACAAACGACATTGATGTATATGATCCCAATCTGACACTTCAAGGGATGCGTCTTATTTTTGAAAAGCAGAAATTTTAATTTACTGTATATGCTAAACGGTTTTTTCAAGCCGTTATGAGGAACATAGAATGGAACAGTTAAAAATAGGAAACGTAGTATTAAAAAATAAATTAATACTAGGCCCAATGGCAGGTGTGACAGACCTGCCATTTCGTCTGCTCTGCGCACAGCAGGGGGCCGGACTAGTATGCATGGAAATGGTCAGTGCAAAAGGTATTTTATACAACAATAAAAATACTAATGCACTGCTTGCTATTGATGAAAAAGAACATCCAGTTTCACTTCAATTATTTGGCGCAGATCCAAATATTATTTCTGAAATGGCCAAAAAAATAGAAGACAGGCCTTTTGATCTATTAGACCTTAACATGGGATGCCCGGTCCCCAAAGTCGTAAATAACGGCGAGGGCTCTGCATTGATGAAAAATCCCATATTAGCCGGGAAAATTATTGAGAAAACTGCATCAGCTGTCAGCAAGCCGGTTACTATAAAAATCCGTAAAGGATTTGACGATGAACATATCAATGCTGTCGAAATGGCACATATCGCACAGGAATCCGGTGCAGCAGCTGTCGCTGTGCATGGACGCACTAGAGAACAATATTATTCCGGTAAAGCAGACTGGGATATTATCCGCAGAGTCAAAGAATCCGTCAGTATTCCGGTAATTGGAAACGGAGACCTATATACTGCTCAGGATGTTATACGAATGCAGGAAGAAACTGGCTGTGATGGATTTATGATTGCAAGAGGCGCACAGGGAAATCCATGGATATTTTCACAGATTCTGCATAGTCTGAAAACCGGCGCAAAAGCTGCAAAACCGACTGCCAGGGAAACAGCTGAAATGGTACTGCGCCATGCCAGAATGCAGTTAGAATTCAAGGGTTCTTATACAGGCATTCGGGAAATGCGTAAACATGCCGCATGGTATACTAGCGGATATAAATATGCTTCTTCCATACGACGGGAAATGAATGAGGTTGAGACATATGAGCAGTTAGAAGAATTAATGTACAGGTTTTCAGAAAATACAGATGATTCACGTTTATAAATTTATATTTTATATAAGCACACCTCATCAGAGAAGCTTCCAGCATACTGGTTATCACAGTCTCTTATCTTATCCACTTTTTAAATAATGCTATCTGTAAGTTATGTCACTACACTAATGTACTGGCACATTGATATTTTATCTAATATGATTGTCCACAAGCCATGTGATAAAAGCATTGCGGCTGATATAATTAGTTAAAATGTCATCGTGTCAGTACACTAGAGCGTGTTTGAAATATCAAAATTATACGAATTTTTGCATTTGTAATACATTGTAAAACGGGCCCAAATACAGAAGACGAACTCATTTACTGTGCGATTTACCCGCTATTTCCGCCATCGCTGCGTTGTACCCACAGGGCATGATATCGTCAGTCAGCGATGCACCCAGCATCGCCTCCTGCCTCCGCCTTGCGCTGACAAAAATATCGAGCACTGTATTCACCGTTATTTCCTCAACGCTGTACTGGCATGTTCGAATAAACTGCTGCATATAATATTCTATATATAATTGAACAAAGGAGTTTGAAGCGTGTTTGAAAAATCATTCCCACGATCTGCTCTTTCTATCTCCCTGAACTACAATATATAGCTTCATCCGAACAAAATATAGGTTTTATCACATCTAATTACCAATAAACTGAATCTCAAATATGTGTGATTCATTCAATAAATAAAAAGGCGGATACAAATTGAATAGACATTTTTTTCGCAGATGGCTTCATAAATACTTAAATTTTACTCAGAATCCTAATCATGATACAATAGTTGAGACAAATAATGCCGATTCAGCGTATGAATTTTCTCCTTTGACATACCAAAACCCGTGCATTTTCTACATACATCCTATATTAAATTACATACTCAAGGAAAAAAATATTTCATATCAAAAACTGGAGCTGATTATCGTTGATGCCGATCAAGGTCACGACGACGACATGGAAGACATAAAAAATATCCTGTCAGAGTTAGTTCAGGGTCTGAATTACCTTCTTCTCATTACAGATGAGCCTGACAGTTATCTAAATATCATAGAAGAAATAAATGATGAAAACGGACTGATTGTTCAGCAGATACCAAAGTCCGAGAAAAAAAACGCCCGTGGAAACCTAATACTAGATTTTGAGCGGCACGGCGGCATATCAGCAGATCATATGATTCGCCCTAACATGGTATATCTCCCAATCTATAAAAAACCTTGGGAAATCAGCGAAAACCTTGACATTATCGTGCCTGTTGGGTATAATACTTTAGTTATAGATAGTATTCCTCTGCCTTATCAGAGCGGAGAATACAGCCACTACAAAAGATTTATGAATGATAAGATAGATCGATTGGATCGGGAATTCAGGAAGGGTTGAAACGCAATGGAAAAGAAAAACATTTTAACTTACGAAGGCTTACAGAAGCTGGAGAATGAATTACAGGATTTGAAACTGGTAAAACGAAAAGAAATCGCGCAGAAGATTAAAGAAGCCAGAGAACAGGGCGATTTATCAGAGAATGCAGAATACGATGCGGCCAAAGATGAACAGCGTGATATCGAAGCACGTATTGAAGAATTGGAAAAAATTCTAAAAAATGCTGAAGTCGTTGTAGAAGAAGAAGTAGACCTGGATAAAATTAACGTAGGTTGTCTTGTAAAAATCTTGGATTGTGAATTTGACGAAGAATTAGAGTATAAGATCGTCGGCTCTACAGAAGCAAACAGCCTGAAGGGTAAAATATCCAATGAATCGCCGGTAGGCAGGGCATTGATCGGTCACAAGATTGGCGATCTTGTAGATGTAGAAACACAGGCAGGCGTTCTGCAGTATAAGGTATTGGAAATCCAAAGATCTAACGTATAATTTCACCATAAATTTAGACATAAAATATGTCAATACACTACACCTAAGAAATTTTCAGCTTGCTAATCATTACGTTATGCATAGAAATACGAAACGGCTACGCATAAGATCAGCTTTCACTAAATGGAGGTAAAATAATGGCTGGACAGCAGAATCAGCAGCAGGACATCAATCAATTATTAAAAGTCCGCCGCGATAAATTACAAGAACTGCAGGCAAATGGAAAAAATCCATTTGAAGTCACCAAATATAATGTTACCCATCACAGCATGGAAATCAAGGATCATTTTGACGCCTTAGAAAATCAGGAAGTATCGATTGCCGGCCGCATGATGTTTAAACGTGTCATGGGCAAGGCGTCTTTTTGCAATATACAGGATCTTCAAGGCAATATACAGGCATATGTAGCGAGAGATGAGGTTGGAGAAGATAGTTATAAAGATTTTAAAAAATATGATGTCGGGGATATTTTAGGAATAAAAGGCAGAGTCTTTAAGACCAAGACCGGTGAAATCTCTGTTCATGCAGAAGAAATGAAACTATTATCCAAAAGCCTTCAGATTCTTCCTGAAAAATATCACGGCCTGACCGATACAGATCTGCGTTACAGACAGAGATATATCGATTTAATTATGAATGCAGATGTAAAAGAGACTTTTATCAAGCGCTCAAAAATTATCAGCTGCATCCGCAGCTATCTAAATGGACAAGGCTTTCTAGAAGTAGAAACGCCAATGTTAGTATCAAACGCCGGCGGTGCTGCGGCAAGACCGTTTGAGACACATTTTAATGCATTAAACGAAGACCTGAAGCTGCGCATCTCACTTGAATTATATTTAAAAAGACTGATCGTCGGCGGTATGGAGCGTGTATATGAAATTGGACGTGTATTCAGAAACGAAGGTCTGGATACCAGACATAATCCTGAATTTACATTAATGGAACTGTATCAGGCATATATAGATTACTACGGTATGATGGATCTGACGGAAAATTTGTACCGTTATGTAGCAAAAGAAGTAACTGGTTCAGAAATAATTACTTACGGTGAATATTCGATTGATTTGTCCAAACCCTTTGAACGCATTACCATGGTAGATGCTGTTAAGAAATATGCTGATGTAGATTTTAACGAAATACATTCTACGCAGGAAGCAAAAAAGCTCGCAGATGAACACCACATCGAATATGAGGAAAGGCATCAAAAGGGAGACATTTTAAGCCTTTTCTTTGAACATTATGTTGAAGAGCATTTGATTCAGCCTACCTTTATTATGGATCATCCGATTGAAATATCTCCATTGACAAAAAAGAAACCGGACAATCCTGAATATGTAGAGCGTTTTGAATTTTTCTTAAATGGATGGGAAATGGCAAATGCTTATTCTGAGCTTAATGATCCTATTGACCAGCGTGAACGGTTTGAAGAACAAGAAAAAGCTTTTGCAGCTGGTGATGCAGAAGCAAATCATACGGATGAAGACTTTTTAAATGCTCTTAATATCGGTATGCCTCCAACGGGCGGGATTGGGTTTGGAATTGATCGAATGGTTATGATTATGACGAATTCTATGGCGATTCGAGATGTTTTGTTATTCCCGACAATGAAGTCTTTGGACAAATAAAGCCAGTATTTACAAGGGTTTGCGGTACTTCGATTCAGATTTTGCAACAAAATTGCAACAAATTTGC
>CANDMV010000081.1 GCA_947385875.1 uncultured Eubacterium sp.
GTAACTACGGCGGATTTTATGCGGGCTTATACCGCCGTGAATAATTCAGGTTTATTCCTTGCAGCCCGCTACGACTCATAAATTTGAGATAAATTCTCCACAATATATAAAGCATCTTCACGAAAATTTTTTCAAAATATGCTTTTCTATATGATAAAATTCATAGCCATTTATTATAGTTTTTTACATTTGACAACAAATTTTTTGTGCATTATAATAGAACCAACAATTACCAAATACCGATCATCAAGGAGAATTTATGGCTGACAGAGTTACCATACAGGATATTGCAGATGCGCTCGGCATCTCGCGCAATACTGTTTCAAAAGCAATCAACAATACCGGCATACTTGCCGATGCAACCAGGGATAAAGTACTAAAAAAAGCAATGGAAATGGGATATAAACAATTTTCTTATATAACACTTGCAGATTCCACAAAACCTGCGCTTGCCATCAGCCCAAACGGCGATGCTGCTGAAATCGCGCTGTTTACTACCAGTTTTTTAGGAAATTCACATTTTTCTTCCACCATGCTGGATAAATTTCAAAATGAGCTTTCCGGATTCGGCTACAGCCTTTCCATGCACCGGATTCGTTCCGAAGAACTAAAGGCCCGCCGCATTCCCAGCTCTTTTTCCAAAGAACGGACAGCGGGAATTGCCTGCATAGAATTATTTGACCCGGAATACAGCCGCATCGTGTGCAGTCTCGGCCTTCCGGTGCTTTTTATCGATTCCCACGCAGTCTGTATGGACGGCCCGCCGGAAGCGGACTGCCTGTATATGGACAATCAGACCGGCATTTACCAGTTTGTCCACGAAATGGTCCGCAGGGGCAAAAAGAAAATCGGATTTATCGGAGAAGTTATGCACTGCCAGTCTTTTTACGAACGCTATGCAGCATACCGGGATGCCATGCACCTGCATAAGCTGCCATGCCCTGAAGAATACTGTATCCTGGAAAATAAAAAAAGTGAAGGCCGGCCTTATCCAGAAGAATATAAAGAGTATCTGGAAGAATGCATCAAAAAGCTTCCCTCTCTTCCAGATGTATTTATCTGCGCAAATGATTTTGTTGCCATCGATACGATGCAGATCTTAAAAAAAGCCGGATATTCCATACCAAAGGATGTGTACCTGTGCGGGTTTGACGATTCCCAGGAATCCAAAATCATAACACCGTCTTTAACTACGATTCATATCCACAGCCAGATCATGGGCTATTCCGCAGTACAGCTGCTGGTATCGCGCATACGGGAACCTTCTTTGAACTACCGGACCATGCATACGGAAACAAGCCTCATATATAGGGAATCTACCGAAGACGAATAGATGCTTCAACAATACATGACATGCCGCCGACCGCCATCCCCACACACATAGCAAAGCCACCCTGCAACTCGCCAAAGTGCAAGGGCGGCTTTTGCTTTCTGATATAAATTCTTGCACTAAACCGCTTTGCAGCAGTTCACTTATTACCACTCAAACAGAGCATTCCCCTTTAGGTTAGGGTGTGAAAAGTAACACGAACTGTTACATAATGACTGAAAAATATTATATTACATTTGAAATATATATACATCTGTGTTATAATCATAAAAAGCATATTTTCTATGTTAGAACATTCCAGTCTTATATGTCAAGGGCGAATCCAGTCTAAGACATTTCTAAAAAGGAAGGCATCTGCCGTCCTGTTAAAATTCAGAATCACAGAAAATCCATGCTTAAACAAAAATAAGCAGGGGTTTTCTGAGCTCCTGCTAAAAACAGGAGGAAGAAATATGAAAAAAGATACGGTATGGAAAGCATATCTGTCAGATGACAGACGTTTTGCAGACCTGGTAAACGGGATCATGTTTCATGGCGCCCAGGCCGTAAGCGCCAAGGATCTTACAGAACGTGATACGCAGACAGGATATATGCCACAGCCGGGCGAACGCAGACAACGGAGCATCAAAATCCGCGACACAGTCAGGGAAGTCCGGCTTCATGACGGCCTGGTGCGCATTGGGATTGAGTGTGAGGAATATGTAGATTATTCCATGCCGCTCAGGGACCTAGGCTATACGGCAGGCGAATACGAAAAGCAGGCAGCTGAAATCCGCCGCTGTATCAGACAGGAATTGAGCAGCCTGCACGGAGCAGAGAGAATGTACCGTTTCAAAAAGGACAGCCGCGTCATCCCGTCAGTGTCACTGATTCTATACTGCGGGAGGGACGAATGGAATGGGCCGCGGACACTGCATGATATGATTGATTTTGCAGATCTGCCGGGAGAAATACGCGAATGGACGCAGGATTACCGGATGCATATACTGGAAGTGAGAAAAATGAAGGATACCAGCATGTTCTGCACCGATGTGCGCCATGTGTTGGATTTTATCCGAAATTCCAGTGATAAGAATGCATTAAGACAGCTGGTGACAGAGGATCCGTATTACCGGAATATGGAGGAGGATGCATGGAATGTAATTGTTCAGTATGCGAAAGTAGGAAAACTGGTGAACGTAAAAGACTATTACAGAGAGGATGGAAAGATAGATATGTGTACAGCATTGATTGAATTACTAGAAGATGAGCGGAAGGAAGGCGAAAAGATCGGTGAATTACGTGGTGAAAAACGTGGTGTGAAACGCGGCGTGAAACGCGGTGTGAAACGCGGTGAAATGCGAGCCGAAAAAAAATATATTCGAAATTTAATGAAAAATTTAAATCTGACTGAGAAGCAGGCTATGGCAGCATTAGAGATTAAAAAAAGACACAGGCTGAGATCTTTCATAAAAAGAACCCGTGGATCGAATTGAAAATAATTAATATTTATATGTTTGTAAAATAAATTTGTAACGTTTATAACTAATTGCAATAAGGCATTTCTATCCAATCTGGACGGAAATGCCTTTATTACAATGCTGTAAACTTATCATTTGACATGTTAATTGAAAAATTCTTAGTCTTAGAATCTTTAGAAATTCTTAGTCAGTTCACGATTCAGCACAAATAAATTACATTGACTTTGTCTATTTTTCATATCGAAGTCCAAATCCTGCCCTATAATAATTACCATCCTCATCCTGATAAGCATAGCTATTGCCTTTTACTTTCGCAAGAATAGCCGGATCGATATACGAATCTTTATCATAGCCTGGAACATCGTTCGGCGATGCACATATCTCCCGCATCACTCCATCAATCTCTTTTTGAGTAATCGCAATCACTTCCTGACAGGAAACCATCGTCAGGCTTATTTTTCCCGTCGGGTTATAATCCCCGGTCAGCACATCCAGCTGAGCGCCCAGAGCATTGCTCATGGCTACCGGGCTGATGGTGTACTGGAAAGTCAGACCATCCACATAAGGCTCCAGTCTGTCAAGAATCCAAGGATTGCATACTACGCAGGTAGCGATCACTTTGCCTCCATTTGCATGAACTGTCTGAGAAATTTCTTGAATCTTTGCAACATTTCTAAGGGTATGAATCGGAACCATCTTCCCCGTCTTTTTCTGGCTTTTGTTCGGCTCCCGCTCTTCATACATTTCTCCGTCCACCATCTCAATGACCGGCATTGCGTATTGATAAAAAATCATTCCATTGCTCATAGGCCATACATGAAGGTAGGCATAATCTGCCTCCTTTGGCGTATCCACGATCTGAAAGCCTTTTGCCTTATACAACTCCTCCAACTGTCTTTTTAATGCTTCCTCATCCTCACCTGCAATTCCCGCACCCATAGACTGTGCTAATGCCGCTCCTGGGTCATCCCCCTTAAAGCATTCGATATAGACTTTTTTCCCTCTCACCATCGGAAGAACGCTTTCATGGTTCTTAGCAAGCACAACTGCCTTCTGATTGGCTCTATAAGCGGCATTTTTCGCTTTATCAATATTCTCCATCCGAACCTCATTGGCATGAGCCGGATCAAGATAAGGATTATCCACCCTCTCTGTCTTAAATAAACTGAGCAGACGGTTATAATTAGCCCTATCCAAATCCTCCTTTGGGAGCAGCCCCTCTTCTACAGCCTGAATAATATGCTCCGGGTCAGCGTTTCCTCCGATCACATCCGTTCCTGCCATAATAGCCTTTGCATACCGCTGCGGAATGCTCAAATCCTCTACCCCGTAGATCTGCACATTAATAATCCCCGAATCTGAATTCACATACCCATCAAATCCCATCTGATTTCTTGCCAGATCGTGAATCAGCTCTCTGCTGTACGCAGAAGCCACCTCCTCTTTTGATGTCAGTTTTCCCCTATAATACTGAGGTCTGCTGCGTCCATCTGTTCCCACACGAGAATAATCCGGCATAATAGCCGAGGCCTTTTGATCAAAAGCCGCCTGAAACGGAGGAAGATGATATTTTTCCATAGAGCCCTCTGTCGGATAAAGTCTCCACTGGCCAATCGGCATATGAGGCTCGAATCCATTTTCCGCAGGCCCGTCTCCCGGAAAATGCTTTACTGTTAAGACAACGGAACCTTCGTTCAGCCCGTCTTCCCCATTCTGATACCCACGTACCAGTTCCTTAATAATTCCGGAAGTAATCTCCGGGCACTCTCCATAAGTGCCGCTGTTGCGAGGCCATCTGGGATCCGTGGCAATATCAACCTGAGGCCCGTACATGATATTCTGTCCCGCAGCTTTCATCATCTTACGGTCTGTGTCAGCCATTTCATATACCAGACTAAAATCACTGTCCCCCATCACTGCGGCTCCAATGCCCAAAAAGTCGGGATAACCGATATTGATCGGATTGGTATGGAGCGAGTAAGGAATCGCCACACCACCCCGGCAGGCTTCATATTCTAAAAGCTGCGTGCCGATGTTGTGATATAGCGCGCTTACATCTGCACCTGCCCGCATATCGCCCCGATAAACACCCGCTGTAATTTTCCGCTCCATAACATCCGAATCATCGCATCGTGTAGAGACACCCGGCAGAGGTGACTTTGGTTCCGGTTCTAAAGGATCAAACTGCTTAAAGATTTTTCCCGGAACAATTCTGCCCTCTTCATCCACAGCATCCTCAAGCCTTAAAGACACAGGCGTATTCCACAATGTGTTCAATACAAGCCCCGCCTGTTGGGCCAGTGTAAGGTGGGCTACCAGATCTTTTGCGCGGGTTTCGTGATCCAGCCGCCAGTCTTTATATGGTTCCAGCTTACCCGAATTATCCATATCTTTAAAAAACAGTCCGTCTTCGATAATGATGCCGCAGGTAGTCACACCTATCACGGGCCCATTCTCGTTTGGAAACAGCACCGGTTCCAGATAGAAATCATGGATACACTCCCCCTCCTCCAGTTCATAAGGAGCTTTGATATATCCGTTTCGCACATGCCGAAACTCTTTTAGATTGATCGTTCTTTTCTTCATATACATCTCCTGTTCTTAATGATTTTCTTTCACCAATTTCCACAGCAGTCGGTGAGCGTCATGGCCGCGAGAATCTCGCTCCTGCAAAATGCCGGGTTTTCATGCACTCCTGTCGTTTGAAAGTGCCATGCCTGATCACATTCTAACCATCTGCTCCATAATATATAGCATTTTTGACAATACTGCCAGAACAATTTTCATTAATTTCAGCACTATTTTATTATAAGTCGTTACTTTACCCACGCTCTAGTGTACTGTCTGCTTGATATTTAGTATAAGTACGCAGGATATTTTTCCGAGAGTGCATATCAAAAATCCGCGGCGTAGTGGTGCCTACGTTAAGGATTTTTGATATGTGCTATCGGGAAAATAGACAAGTAATTATGCTAAATATCAAGCAGACAGTACACTAGTACACCGTAAAATAAATAGTAAAACCAAACAGTTAACCGCCTGCACTCATGTCTGCAGACGGTTTTTAAAGCTATACCATGTTTATGCTGCGGCTATGTGAACCTTACGCCATAACTCAAGTACCTATCACATCGTACATTAATCAAGTACTTTAATCTCGTCATAAATCAAGTGTCTTAATCTCATCATAAATCGCAATACTGTCCTGAAATCTTTCATCATCTGATGCAGCGCCCATAACCACGCTGATATATGTCTCCCCATTTATCACTGCTGAAGAAATCAGACTGGCACCTGCAAGGCTGCTGGTTCCCGTCTTTATGCCGGTTGCCTCCGGATAATAAAACGGACTGTTCGGATCGAGAAGTTTATTTGTATTCTGATAGGTAACCTCTCTGCCGCCTGTCCACCGTTCATAAGATTTAGCATCTGACACAATTTCTGCAATACATGGCTCGTCCAGACATGCCTTTGCAAGGATTGCAAGGTTCATGGCTGTCGTATACTGTCCCTTCGCATCGTACCCATCCGGCGCTACAAAGTTCGAATTCCCAGCCCCGAGCTCACCGGCCTTTTCATTCACTGCAGTCATAAACACATCCACAGCTGATACATCTGACAGACTGCTGTCTCCCGCTAGCTTTCTGCCCGAATAGACCGCAAGCGTATAAGCCGCATCATTCCCAGAAGGAAGTAATAATGCAATTAAAAGCTGTCTAACCGTCAGGGTATCCCCTTGATTCAGCCATGCCCTAGACGAATCTTCATGCATCAGCATAATCTCTGTACCTACGGTTACTTCATCCTCTGCGGAACAGATATCAAGCACCGTTAATGCTGTAATCATCTTTGCCGTGCTGGCTGGTGCAATCCTTTCAGTACCGTTCTTCTGGTACAGCACAAGTCCTGTGTCTGCCTTCATTACAACAACATTTTTTGCCGTAACATCTACCGAAATAGAATTTGACTGACCAGAATCTGTCTGATTCGGTTTAGAACTTTCCTGATCAGAACCAGTGTCTGTACGTCCGGTATCCGATTGTTCTGATTCGGTATCTGTCTGCACTGATTCAGAATTCTTCAGCTCTAGTTTAGAATCTGCCTTCTCTGGTCTAGAATCTGCCTTCTCTGGTTTAGAATCTGCCTTCTCTGGTTTAGAATCTGCCTTCTCTGAATTCAAATCTGCTTCAGACTGTTCCTTATCTGCCTGAAGTAAATCTGTGCTCCCGTCCTGTCGCTCCGGCGCAGAATCACTCCCTCCGCTTCCATTTCTCTGAGGAGCACATCCTACTATAGTTAAAGTAAAAACTGTCAAGCAAAAAAACACACTTACAGTCTTATTAAAAATTCTTTTCCTTATTCTTCGTTTCTTCTTCCTCCTGTTTGTTTCATCAGAGTTTGTGATCTGCTCTTCCCTCATCGTTCGCACCTCCAAAAAATATCATATATTTATACTGCAGACCGCCAGAATTTACAGTCATGCAGTTGAAAAAGTATCTGGCTGGCGGTATGCAGTATAAATTAAAATTGATCCATATTCAGTATTCATAATACCGAACAAAACCATATTTGTTTTTAAGATGAACTTACATATTTCCTACGAAAATCTTAACATAAAGTTGATATTTTCTCAATCAGACAGAGTATGCAAATTTTGAAAACTTCTGTGATTGTTCTGTATTTCTTCTATGGTCTATGCTATATGCCATACTGCAGTATACTCGGCAAAACATACAAAACGTGTTCCGCCCACCTCTTTGAAACACTATATACGATCAAGGAATAAATTGTGCAAAAATATTAGCGCCGATAACAGTCAATATTCCTGAAACAACAATGGAAAGACTGCTCATTGCTCCTTCCACTGCTCCCATTTCCATAGCCCTCGCTGTTCCAACCGCATGTGAGGAAGTGCCGATAGCAATTCCTCTGGCTATCGGATCCTGAATCTTAAAAATCCTACATGCCGCTTGGGCAGATATATTTCCAATCACACCCGTAATGATAATTACTGCTACCGTAATCGACACATATCCTCCCAGCTCTTTCGAAACTCCCATACCGATTGCCGTAGTAATTGATTTCGGCAGAAATGTCACATAAGCAGCATGATCTAGCCCAAACAAAACTGCTAATATTAAAATACTGCAAAGACTGGCCAATACACCAGAAATAATACCGGCCAGCACAGCCTTATAATTCTTCTTTAACAGCTCCTGCTGCTCATACAATGGAACAGCAAGACATATTGTAGCCGGAGTCAATAAAAACGAAATATATTTTGCGCCTTCCTCATATCGTTCATAGTCAATACGAAACAAAGCCAGGAATAAAATCGTAAGAATAATCGCCGTCAGCAGCGGATTAAAAATAGACAGTTTTAATCTTCTCTTTAAAATCGTGCCGATCCCATAAGAAAGCAGCGTAATTAGTACGCCCAAAAATACAGACGATTCAAATATTTCTTTCATCATTAAAATTCCCTTCCCATTCTTTTTTCTTCATCAGTTTCATGACAAGCTGCACCGTTTTTCCAGAAACAGCCATCACTACAAATGTAGAGATTATTGTAATCAATGCATAAGAAATCCATGCAGATTTAATCAGCTGCCAGGATTCCATCAATCCTACCGCAGCCGGTATAAACATAATCGGCATTATCTCTATTAAAAAGCAGCTGGTCTCTTTGATCGCAGATACGGAAATCACCTTACACTCTAGACATAAAAACAAGATCACAATGCCATATATGCTCGCCGGAATCGGTAATGGCAAAAATAAATGTAATATTTCTCCAACAAAAGATAATAATAAGATCATTCCAAACTGTTTGATATACTTCAAAACATACGCCCCTTTCTTAATTGGTAATACCAACCGAATGTATCATATATGATTCCAGATGTCAATTATACTGGATACCAGTATAAAGAATTATAACCAACATCTTCCCTGCCATGCACCGCGTTCACGCAGCCGACGAGTAAAAGCATTTAAAACCTTTTTTTTGTCTGCGCTCCACATTGGAGCAATCAGCAGCTTTTTCGGCCCATCACCGGTAAGCCGATGTATTACCATAGAAGGCGGCAGATGCTCCAGACAGTCAATCACAAAATCCACATATTCGTCCATAGAAAACAGCGGAAAGGGATTTCTTTCATATTGTCCTGCTAAATCTGTCCCCTTTAACACATGCAGCAGCTGAAGCTTAACCCCGTCAATCGCCGGAGTAAAATGAGCCAGATACTCCACTGACTGGAGCATCTGCTCCTTCGATTCTCCCGGAAGCCCCAAAATCAAATGCACGATCACCGTAAGCCCTGCCTCCTTCAGTCTGCATACTGTCTCCTCAAAGCAGGTCAGCGGATAACCACGCCGGATATACGCCGCTGTCTTCGGATGAATTGTCTGAAGTCCCAGCTCTATCCAGACAGGCTTTTTTGCATTTAATTCACCCAATAATTCTATTTTTTCCATCTCCAGGCAGTCTGGTCTTGTAGCAATCGAAAGCGCTGCAATATCAGGCCGTAATATCGCTTCTGTAAATAATTCTTTTAGTCGGTCAGCCGGAGCATACGTATTCGTATATGACTGAAAATAAGCAATAAAAGGGCCTGAATGCGAAATCTTTTTTGAAATCTGCCTTTTTGCTTCTTCTATGGACTCGGCTGCAAATTCACCAGACCCGCCCGAACTGCAAAATATGCATCCTCCATATCCCACTTTACCATCCCGATTCGGACAGCTCATCCCCGCATCCAATGACAGCTTATATACTTTTGTTCCAAATCTTTGTTTCAGCCATGAATTCAGCGAATAATAAGTCCTCCCATCCCAAAGCTTTTCCATATATTCACGATCTGCACAGCTCATTACTTTCCCCCTGCCCATATTCTATGTAAAAACAAAACCATAACACTTCCAATACTGTTCCACTTATTTCCCCAAGTTTATCATGAATATCCACTTTTAACAATCTCTAAATCGCTACGTGATCAGGCCAGCTCCCCTCACCCGGCGTCCGGCTATCCATCATCCCCTCCCCCCAGCAGCTGTGCTGTAAAAAGCAACGCCCATCTCTGTAATCACACAGAAGACGAAAATTTGACAAACAGCTCCAAACGTAATAAGATAGAAAAAGAAGTACTGAAAAAAAGCAAAAAAATTAAAGGAGAATGCAATCAATGAAAAAAAGAAGTAAGTTTTCGGCATTATTTTTAGCCGCGGTTCTGTCAGTTTCTATTACTGCATGTGGAAGTTCAGAAAACGACACGAAAAAAAACACCACCTCGTCTCAATCAACGGTTCAAGATGAAAAATCGGACTCTCAAAAAAATGACGTTGACCCATTTGTTACCGCAAAGAAAAACATGGCAGATGTTTCCAGTCTAAACGGAAAAATGACGATGGAAATGAATATGGTCTTAGAAGCAGGCGGTGAAACACAGACTTTTGAGACTGTTACCTCTACAGACATGACCTATTTTAGTGATCCATTGCATATGAAAGCAGACGTAACCGTAGATTCAGGAGAAAACGGGACGATCTCCACTACCATTTATGCAGAAGCTGAAGAAGACGGGACTTACACCATGTACCAGACAGACGGAACTAGCTGGCAGTCTCAGTCTGTACCGCTAGACTACCTGTCACAATATAATGCTTCCAACAACATGGCAGAATATCTGAATGACAGTTATCCTTATGAAGAAGACGGCACGGAACAGATTGACGGTAAAAATGCTTACAAATATACCGCTGTCCTTACCGGAAATGAAATCAAGCAGGCCCTAGAGTCAAGTGGTGCACTGGATACATTTGGAAGCTCTCTGGGAATGGATGAATCCCAGTTAGAAGGCATGACAGATGACCTTGGCAATATGCCGGTCAGTCTTTGGATCGATGAAGAAAGTCTATATCCGGTAAAGTATGAAATAGACATGACATCCATCATGGATAAACTGATTTCCAGCATTACAGAATCTATGGCTGAAGAGGAAGATGCAGGCTTAAGCATGAAAATTCCTAAAATGACATTAAGCATGACCTGCTCTGATTATAATGCTGCTAAAGATTTCACTATTCCAGAAGAAGCAAAAGCAGATACAGCCGCAGCAGAATCATAATCAGCCGCATATGTATTTATACACCTTCACTCAGAAAGGATGCTCTTATTATGCCGATAAAAGTCTCAGTCATCGTACCTATATACAATGCCGACAAAACACTCGCCGCATGTCTTGGAAACCTTGTACATCAAACACTGCCGGAAATTGAGCTGGTCTTAGTCAATGATGCTTCTACTGACCGCAGCTTAAGCATCATGCTCGACTGCGAAAAAGCCTTTTCCGACAAAGTAATCCTCGTTAATCTCGACCATAACAGCGGGCCGGGTGGCGCAAGGAATGCCGGACTTCAATATGCCAGCGGAGAATACATCGGTTTTGTAGACAGTGATGATCTTCCTGACATCCATATGTACGAAAAGCTCTATTCCCTTGCCTCTGGCGGCAGCTATGATATGGCTGACGGAGCATATTACAATGAAAGTACGGATACGCTTATATTACAGACAGCAGACAGCTGCAGTGGTCTTTTGGACAGCAAAAAACGCTCAGAGCTGATCGCAGGCGGCGGTTATTTATGGAGCCGTCTCATACGCAGGGAACTGTTTGAAAATCTTACTTTTCGAGAAAATACGATTTTAGAAGATATGGAAACGCTGATGCTGTTATTTATGCGCACCAAACGACTCGGCACAACAAGAGATGTCGTCTATAAATACAATACCTCCAGCACATCTGCCTCAAAACCATCCAATCCAGTCTCTTATCACAAAGCTGTCAAGGATGCCATGCAGGCAGTTGCAGAATCGCTGCTGCCGCTAGACGACTACAAAGGCGTCCAAAAAGCAGTCGAATATTCGATTCTGCACCTATATCAATGCGGCATCATCAATGCACTGCACCCAGACAATGCACTGATGCCGATGATTAAAAAAGCTTATCTGGATGAACTGCGGAATCTGCGCTTTACATATGTAAAACTGCCCTACGAACAGAATCCATATACAAAGCAGAAATTTTCCAAAGATGATCTACAGCTAATGAAGCAGATTGATGAAAATGATTTCATTATTTAAAAGTTAAATTGTCTTTTATTGAAAACATATGGAAAGTGAAATCCCCCGGTTATACTGCAGACCGCCAGAATTTACAGTCATGCAGTTGGAAATGTATCTGGCTGGCGGTCTGCAGTCGGGGCATACTGTATGGTGTGCAGTATAATTTACTGCACTTTATAATTCTCCAGTATATGGTTATAAAGTGTGCGTACCGCAGGTGCCATAAACTCCGGATGCAGTGCCGCAATTCCTATAATGCGGCTTGCCTCCGGATATACCGGATAACAGTCCACCACATACGGAATATCCCTCATAACCAGCTCCGGCATCAGACAGATGCCAAATCCCTTCTCCACAAGCGCTACCGTTGACAAATCATCCACGACATGATAATTTGACTGGATACGCAATGAGTTTTCTTTTAAAAAGTTCTGAATATCAGCATCTGTACTTTCACGCTGCGTAACAAACTGATGCGCACGCATTTCTTCTATATCCATATACGGCTTGGAGCTGTCCCTGCGCGTTCCCTTCGGCAGCACACACAGCAGCGGGTCTTTATACAACGGCTCAATCGGAATGTCTTTCGCACTTGACACCGACAAAAAACCTAGATCTGCTACGCCATTTTTAATCCAGTAATAGACATCATCATAAGTTCCCTGAAATACTTCCACCGTAACCTTTGCATACAATTTCTGAAATGAACGCAGTATTTCCGGCAGCCAGTTTGTACACACACTGGAAAATACACCGATCTTTACTTTTCCCTGTTTTAATCCGTTTAGTTCAGCAACTGCCTGCTGTAAGCTCTCGTCACTGTTTAAGACGGCGTTGACATAAGGCAGCAGATGTTCTCCGTAATTCGTCAATGCAACCCCTGATTTGCTGCGCGTCAGTACTGTAAATCCCAGCTCACTTTCCATAGAAGATATTGCATGACTGATCGCAGAAGGTGTTAAGCCAAGAATATCGGCAGCCTTTTGAAAGCTGCCGATATTTGCTGCTGTCTGAAATACCTGATAAGTTAATAATGTCATTTTTTCTCCACAACTATGCCCGCGCGCATTTATACTGCAGCTCTTCCCATCTGCGATCTACTTCTGCCTGAAACTGTTCAATCAGCTCCTCATTTCCCGGCTTAAATAAATGCTTAAACCTGCCCTGCGGCTTTAAGAAATCCTCGATCGGAAGCTTCTTTTTCGGTTCATAAGACAGCATCCATTTCCCGTGATCTACTTCGAACAAAGGCCAGTAACAGGTCTCAACCGCCAGCTTACAGATTTCCATAATCTTTGATGTCTCATAACGCCATCCCCTCGGACATGGTGTCATAATGTTCAAAAAACCAGCTCCTTTTGTATAGATCGCTTTTTCAGCTTTCAAATGCAGATCTTTAAAATCCTGTGTCAGAGTTGTCTGTGCCACATACGGCACATCATGATCCGCGATAATAGAAGCCAGATCTTTACGATTCTGCATCTTTCCATCTGACTCTGTACCTACCGGAGTCGTCGTCGTATCTGCATACATCGGTGTCGCAGAGGAACGCTGAATACCGGTATTCATATAGGCCCCGTTATCATAGCAGACATAGAGCAGATCATGCCCGCGCTCCATTGCCCCGGACAGCGACTGAAAGCCAATATCATACGTGCCTCCGTCACCACCGAAGGTAATAAATTTAAATATCTCTTCTTTCTTCAGCTTACCGCGCTTTTTCAAAGCTCTGTAAGCAGTTTCTACACCGCTCAATGTCGCTCCCGCGTTTTCAAACGCATTATGGATATAGCTGTCTTCCCATGCCGTATAAGGATACATATAAGAAGACACCTCCAGACAGCCGGTCGCGTTGCCTATGACCGCATGATCGCCCTCCTTCAGTGCCCGAAGTACGGCGCGTACACCAATCGTAGCTCCGCACCCGGCACACATACGATGCCCCGGTGCAAGACGCTCCGGCTGATTCATCCAGTCTTTCAGACGATACCCTATTGCGCTGCTGCTATTTTGATCCGGATTTCCTGCGGACTGGCAGGCCTCATTTGAATGTATTCCTATATCTAATGTACCTTGCATATTTTCACTCACTGTATGCCTCCTACTTCCGTAATCCTATGTATTGATACTGTTCTACCTTTTTCCCATTCTGGACAGCATCTTCTAATTCGTTAAATATATCGTACACTTCCGTTACTGTAAAATCACGTCCTCCAAGCCCGTAGATATAATTTACTGTATCAATCATGACCTTGCTGCGGAAAAGAGCCGCATCCACTTCACATCCCAGCGGACCTCCATTGCCGTTATAACTCTCACAGCGGTCTAAAATAGCTGCCATCCGACAGTGTTTCAACGCCTCCGCTAATTCCCTCGCCGGGAATGGACGAAATACTCTCAGCTTGATCACGCCTGCTTTTCTGCCTTTCGCGCGCAGGTCATCGACTGCCTGTTTCGCGGTTCCTGCCGCCGAGCCCATCAGCAGCATGATATAATCAGCGTCTTTCGTCCGGTATTCTTCAAACAGGCCATATTTCCTGCCAGAAATCTTCTGAAAGCGCTGTGCCACCTGAAGGATAACTTCTTTGGCATTCTCCATTGCGATTTCCTGGTTTTTCTTTGCCTCCATAACATAATTAGATGCCGAATACGGCCCCACCGCAATCGGCTTCCCAGAATTTAACAGATATTCTTCCGGCTCGTAATCTCCGACAAAATTTCGCACTGCCACATCTTCCAGCAATTCAATATTTTCCACTGCATGGCTTGTAATAAAGCCGTCCTGACAGATCATAACCGGCAGATGTACGTTTTCATGCTCCGCAATCGGATATGCCTGAATGAAATTATCATATGCCTCCTGATTATTCTCTGCATAGATCTGAATCCAGCCTGTATCCCGTGCTCCCATGCCGTCAGAATGGTCACAGTTAATATTAATCGGTCCTGATAAGGTACGGTTTACCAGCGCAAGCACGATCGGAAGACGATTTGATGCCGCAAGAAGCAGCTCTTCCCACATCAGGGCAAGTCCTGCCGAAGAAGTGGCCGTCAGGCTTCTGGCTCCCGCCGCTTCGGCCCCGATCGCTGCACTCATTGAAGAATGCTCACTTTCTACTGGTATAAATTCTGTATCTATCTCTCCATTTGCAATATAAGCAGAAACCAACTGCGGAATCTCTGTTGAAGGGGTAATCGGAAATGCAGGCATGACATCTGGATTCACCTGACGGATTGCATAAGATACCGCCTCATTGCCTGACATACGATCTTTGATTTCCATAATCATAATCCCTCCTTCATCTCGATTGCATGGAACGGACAGACTTCCGCGCAAATCCCGCATCCTTTGCAGTGGTCATAGTCAAAATCCTCCCGCATACCTTCTTTCACCGGTATGCTTGAATCCGGACAGACCGGTACACACAGCATACACTGTCTGCATAAATCTGCATGAAAAACCGGTGTGCTCGTCCTCCATTCACCCGTATTAAAATATCTCGAAGTCCCCGCAGCAAACATCATCAGGCCCTCGGTGAGGTCCTGATGTCTTGTCTGCTCGTTGATCTTATGTACGTCTGTTCTCATATTGATTATATCGTCTCCATATTGTCTTTATTTGTATTTATGCATTTTTTTGTTATCATTTTTCCTTTTTCAACAATTTTTTATGCCCGGCAGCCAAATGGATTGACTCTGCCTGCATATGCTTTTGCTATGCGCTCTTCTTCACGCTGCTTTTCAATGCTTCTTCTAAAATATCAAACGTCATGGATAATGCTTTCATATTGCCTTTGATTACCTCCGGCTTCTTCATGAATTTATGTTCATAAGAAGTCTGCATTTCCCTCAGGAACGCTTCACGCTCCATAACGCCGCTGACTGCTACTGCTGCCGCAAGCATTGGGGAATTTGGGAAATTTTTTCCTAATGTCTCTTCTGAAATTTTTCTGGCATCTATCGTATACACAGTTCCCTGATAGCCGCCCAGTAATGGAAGTATCTCCTTCCTTGTCTTTGGAGTATTGATGATAATCGCACCGTCCCTTTTTAATCCCGCGGTCACATCAACAGAATGAAGTAATGTCTCGTCTACGACCATAACCAGATTCGGAGTATAGATATTCGAATGCACACGAATCGGCTCTCTGCTGATTCGGTTATACGCGGTAATCGGCGCACCCATGCGTTCCGGCCCGTACTCTGGAAATCCCTGTACATACTGCCCTGTCTTAAATGCTGCATCTGCTAACAATAATGCTGCTGTCTTCGCACCCTGGCCGCCTCTGCCGTGCCATCTGATTTCAAGTCCACTGCTCATTTTTTCATATCTCCTTTATCTTCTAATTAATGCTTGTAACAGTCTTGATCGGGCCTGTAATCCTTTCCAATGATATCTGCCCCAATCTGCTAAACTGTCTCATTCTTCCTTGAAACAGCCCAAAATTAGGCTGCTGCATATTTTTGCATCATCAGCATTTCATTACACTGAATGGCAATGCCTTTTCTCAACGTCATTTATTATAATTACTTCTTGGCATCTTGTAAAGTGAAAGTGTGATAATTTTTCATTTTAAAGATGAATGTTTTTCACCTATCGCTGAATACGGCAGAAGTACGGCGCAAAAAAGTAACAGTCCTAGATACCCGGATAACCGGGTATCTGAACTGTTACATAATCACTATCATTAATTAAATCAAACTGCTATTCCAGCAATCATTATGCCTGCTCACTCGCAGCTTCCAATGTCACTTTAACAATCTGGTATCCAGCTCCTGACTGATGCAGATAAGCATTATGACTTATCACAAAGTAAACAGTCGTTCCTGAAGGTGTATTTCTTGCCGCAGTAATTTTATACGTCATCTTATCTTTCTGCAGTGACAGAGAAATCTTCTTCTGCATTGGCTCCAGCTTCGTAGAGACATTCGGCACATTAGAAGTATTAAATATAAGGTCATCTGCTTTCGCCATCCGCAGCACTTTCGTACCATCTGTGCAGCTTCGTACATCATTATAAAGCGTTTTTGTCTCGATAATCGTCCCGACGGAACTACTCCTTGCGTCCGGCGCCTTGATCTTTACTTCCAGTATATCCCCATTTTTCTGCACTTCCGCGTCTGTACCAGCCGCAAAATCCATTGATTTCACAGGATTTCCGATTATAACCTTAAAGTTTGCCTTTTTACTATTTCTGATACAATAAAACGGTATGTTCACTGACAGGGTCTTATTTGTCTTAATCTTAAACTGATCTAAAATTCCCTCTGCAACATTAATTGTAAACTTATTCTTCTCATTAGCGTCCCTGTCTACCGTGATATAATCTCTATATTTCACAGGCACAACCGGCTCATAATGCGTACCATCCAGCTTGGTGGCGGCAAGCGTATTCACTTTACTCGTCTTCTTGCCCGTGATGCCTGATACATATACAGAAGTACTTCCTCCCTGCGGTATGGCTGTAGCCAAATACCTCGTAATTGTTGTATCCGTGCAGTTCGCTGCTTTTTCAGCCGTATCATATAGTTTTACAGTTGTAGGTGCTGCCGGGCCGACTGTCACCTTTGTCACAGCATAATCTTCCTCATCATTTTCATTACATTTTCCGCCCTTTGGATAATACAATACCCATACATAAACCTCTCCCTCTTTTAACGGAGTGATCGTAACTTTCGAACCGCTCAGCTTTGTCTTGACAATCTGCGCTGCTGCCGTATCCGGGTGAATAACCATTCCCGTATTCTTATCCAGCTCAGGCTTTGTCTCTGTGGTCGTCGATGCCACTACATAGTTGCCATAATATGCGCTTACCATCTTCCGGCCGGATCTTTTCCATGACTGCACCTTATCCACCGAAAAATGATAGGTCTGTGCACCATGCTTTGTAGTAACACCGTCTTTTTTATAAGAACCTCCGTTCAAATACATATAAGAGCCATCTTTTCCCGGTCCATTGGTTTTGGTTGCATCCGTATAAATATGGTATGATTCCGATTGAGAAAGCAGACGCTTCAATCTCAGCACCGCACTTGCAACATCGTCAGCGCCTTTGGCATTTTTTGCAGCTTCAGCTGCCTGAAGCTCTTTTTGTATCCATTGATTCATACCCGCGTCTGCTGATGAAAAATTCCTTACCTCCGTTATCAGCTCCGCCAATTCCGCTGTATCTGCTTCAGATGTCATAATTGCCTTAATGCAGGCATTGCCTGCTAATTTATAAGAATCCTTCCATCCGCTGCCATCAAAATAATAGCTCTGGCCTGCTGAAGACTTGCAGCCTCTTCTGCCCTCAAAACAGTACATCGTTTTACCGCCTGACCCCTGCGTATAGACAATGCTGAAATACTGTCCTTTTTTCAGACTGACACTTTGAGACGAACCTAAATCATCTAAGTCAATGACATGATAACCCGGATAAGAATTTGGGCCAAGATCGTATGTTGCTCTCAGCGTCCCTGCTGCCGGATTTACCATGGCCGTATCACTTGTATAAACCTGAATCTTGCCGCCGCCAGTCGCACTGTTGGTATAAATCCCGACACTCTTAAGCACATCATCTCTGCGTGCCTGAAATACATTTGCCGCAGCATTTGCATTTAACGCAGCATTCCTTCCCGTTGCGTCATACTGATAGATATCGCCATAATCCACGGAGTCAGCCGCCCTCATAGAAAAAATATAATTAATGGACGCATCATAATATGACAGCCAAAAATACCCATCGTTCCCCCAGCTGCTTCCCCAGCTGTTGCGCACTAACCATGCTCCCGGTTTCGGCGGCTTGCCGCCGCTTCCTGTAAAATTCGAAACCGCATAATCATCATCATATCCAACAATACATACAGCATGATTCGTTCCTTTTGACTTCTGGTAATATGCCACTCCGCCCGGATCATTTTTTTTGCTGTAACAGTTGTCTTTGCTCAAATAAGAACATCCTGCCGCCCCAAATTCACTGAGCAGCCTCTTAACATTGTCAATCGATGTCTCTGGACTCATGCTTATATTATAAGATGTCGTACATAAATCGTGCAGCGTCACGACAGAATCATAGCGGTCTGTCTCTGCTACCGTACCCATACCTGCTGTTCTGGTGCCATACGGCACTCCTTCCTCCAGCGTCATCCCTGATCCTCTGGCAAGATATGCTGCCGCCTTATAAAAATTTCCTCCGGCATAGGACGTTTTTCTGGCACCATCCAGATTTTTGGTCGGATCATCCGCCAGCTTTGACAACGTATTATTCGCAAACCACCCCATGTGCCGCTCGGACAAATCCAGCTGGTCTTTATTCATCGAAACCGAACTGCAAGAAGAGTTGCCGGTTAAGATATTTGCTTCCAGCACAGCTGTCGCTGCAAATGCCCAGCACAAATTCCACTTTGCCTGATCTCTGACAGGCCCCAGCGCATCCTTGTTTGAATAGGAAGAACGCGTGACGTAAAAGCTCGGCATCATTTCCTGCACATCTTCTGTCGTAATACCAGACAGCTTCTCTGCCTCTTCTTGTATGTCTACCTGTTTCCCGCTTGAGTCAACAAATGAAATACTCTCCTGTCCATATCCTGATGATGCCCCTGTCTTCATCGTAATCAAATTCAGCTTTTTTTGATCTGAGGAATCTGCCACAACCGCAGGCATCTCATCCGCCAGCTGTCTGCCTATGTCCTCTTCTGCCTCTGCATCTGCCGCATAAGCCGCTGCTGCTCCGCCCGTACCTAACGGCGCAACACCTCCCCATAGCAGTCCAGATGCTAATGCCAATGATAATGATGCAGATAGGATCGATCTTTTTTTGTGCTTCTTCCTTAAATACCTTCTCATAGCAATACCTCCTTAAATTTAATTATACAAAATTAATAATGAAATTTCTTAAAACTGTTCGATTTTTACAGCGATAGAAGTGATATACTTAAACTACATTAAAATTAAGAAAACGTTCTTTATCTAGAATAATAGTATATAAAATTATCTGACAAAACACAACTGTTTTTGAAGATTTTGACATTTTATTTAAATCAAAGTACACTCTTAAAACATACATGCACCCATAATAATATCCGAGAATCCAATTATACTATTATAATGAAGATATATTAAAGAGCCATTAAGACAAAACGGTGCATATAGAACAAAAAAATAAATTTTAGACAAGCTATAGCGCTTTATCCCCAGCATAGTTGTTCATCAGACAAAATCCTGCCGTTCAGGCATTATCACTCTATCCTTCATTCATATAATTTAAACAATATGCACAACAAACTTCTGTGCACTGAATTTATTATTTTGGCACACTGCACACTAAATGATCTATCTTCAAAGTAAAATAGAAAAACACTTGACAAATTTATATGCAACCTGTCTTTGGGAGTTGATATGTAAAATATGGTGCTAAGCCATAGGTTAGAAC
>CANDMV010000082.1 GCA_947385875.1 uncultured Eubacterium sp.
ACACATATTCACACACTCTTTCCCTACACGACGCTCTTCCGATCTCTTTTTGTACAGTGGAGATATAAAGACTCTGCTTGCTGTCATGGCAGAAGGCAGTATTCGCGATCTATCTATATCCGAACCAGATTTGGAAGAGATTTTTATGCATTATTATGAAGAAGGAGGAGTGCAGAAATGACAATATTAAAACACGAACTGAGACAGGGCAGAATTATATTTGTTGTCTGGACGGCTTCCATAGCTTTTTTACTCATGGTCTGCGTGTCACTGTTTCCGGAAATAAAAGGGGAAATGAATGATGTCGGAGATTTATTTTCTTCTATGGGCAGTTTTACGGATGCTTTTGGTATGGACAGGCTGAATTTCGGTACACTGATTGGCTTTTATGCCATTGAATGCGGTAACGTGCTGGGGCTTGGAGGGGCGTTCTTTACTTCGCTGATTGGCACAGCAGCTCTATCAAAAGAAGAACGGGATAAAACAGCAGAATTTTTATTTACTCATCCTATATCCAGAGTGCGTGTGGTTACGGAAAAGCTGGCAGCGGTAATGGTACAGATTGCTGTTATGAATGCGGTTATTTTAAGTCTTTCGCTCGTTTCAATGACAGTGATCGGCGAGACGATACCGTGGAAAGAAATACTGCTGATGCATTCTGCTTATTTTCTGCTGCAGGTGGAGCTGGCAGGAATCTGTTTTGGAATATCTGCGTTTCTGCGCCGCGGCAGTGTTGGAATCGGACTGGGGATTGCAGCGTTGATGTATTTCTTGAATCTGATTGCAAATATGACAGAAAGTGTCCGGTTTTTAAAATATATAACTCCGTTTGGTTACTGTGAAGGCGCAGACCTTGTTACAGATGGAAGACTGGATGGGATGCGGATTGCAGTTGGTATGCTGTTTGCGGGGGCCGGTATTGTGATAGCTTATGTGAGGTATTGCGGAAAAGATCTTTAGTTTATTTCATTTCTCCAAATTGTTCAGAAACTGAAAGAATAAATGCGTTATATTTTGTCTGAATAAAATCTCTGTAATCTGCGTATAATAAGATTTCACAAAAAGTTCACAGAAATTATTAGCACTCATGCTTGACGAGTGCTAATAAAAGTGGTATAACATACTTGTAGCAAGGAAAAAGAAATTACGGCACAGACGCCGATTCGAGAATGGAGGAATGACCTATGTTAATGCCTAGTATTTTTGGAGAAAACTTATTTGATGACTTTTTTAATGATTTTGCCCGCCCGGCAAGAAATCTGATGAGATATGATGCACCGACGAGCACCGTTATGCGGACAGACATAAAAGAGACAGAGGGAGGATATGAATTAGATATTGACCTTCCGGGATATAAAAAGGAAGATGTGCAGGCACAATTAAAAGAAGGATACCTTACGATCAGCGCATCAATGAATAAGGATAACGGCGAAAAAGATAAAAACGGAAAATATATCCGCAGAGAAAGGTATTTTGGCTCATGCAGCAGAAGCTTTTATGTAGGCGAAGCAGTGACTCAGGAAGATATTAAAGCTAGATTTGAGGACGGCATTCTGAAAGTTTCCGTGCCAAAGAAGGAAGCAAAACCGGAAGTAGAAGAAAGTAAATATATCGCAATCGAAGGATAATGATAAGAATAAAAGGGCCTTGGGAGCAATTTCCAAGGCTCTTTTATTCGGCAGGCGGCAATGATGGAACTGTCAAATACCTTGACAGGTATGTTTATCCTTATTAAAATGATTGTATGATTACAGCTTCGAAGACTGGAATACGAACGAAGAAAGGAAGGTATTTTCAATGATCTACAAATGCAGCATATGCGGGTATGAATATGATGAAGAAAAGGAGGGCAGGCCGTTTTCAGAGCTGAAAGAGTGCCCGATCTGCAGACAGCCGCCGGAGAAGTTTGAGCAGATCGGGCAGCAGACTCCGACGAACATGGTGATGGAGGAGGCAGCTGTTATGGACTTAAGTTATCCAAAGGAAACCAGAATGACAGAAAGCAGCTACCGTTATATGAGACAGATTCATGAGATGGCGGTCACCGGCAGATCTGCGATTGAGGCGATGGGAACGCAGATGAAAATGCCGGACTGGGATGATGTGCTGGTGCTCGGCGCACAGTTAGATCCGATGCCTTTAGAGGAACATGCGGATGTATCGCTTCAGACAGTCATTGGAAAACACGCCAGACAGCCGATGGTGCTGGATATGCCGGTCTATATCTCACATATGTCGTTCGGCGCGCTTTCTAAGGAGGCCAAAATAGCGATGGCAAAGGGCAGCGCGGCGGCGGGGACAGCGATGTGCAGCGGTGAGGGCGGTATTCTGCCGCAGGAAAAGGAAGCTGCATATAAATACATATTTGAATATGTGCCGAACCGTTACAGCGTGACGGATGAAAATCTGAAAACCTCAGACGCGATCGAGATTAAAATCGGACAGGGCACAAAGCCGGGGATGGGCGGGCATCTGCCGGGCAGCAAGGTGACACCGGAAATAGCGCAGATTCGTAATAAACCGCTGGGTGAGGATGTGATCAGCCCTTCCAGACTGCCAGGTGTCAACAATGTAGAGGATTTGAAAAAGCTTGTTCTGGAGCTTCGCGAGCGCAGCGAAGGCAGGCCGATCGGCATTAAGCTTGCAGCAGGGCATATAGAACGCGATTTGGAGATTTGTGTCTATGCGAATCCTGATTTTGTTACGATTGACGGTCGGGGCGGCGCGACCGGAGCATCGCCTGCGATCATACGGGATTCCACCAGTGTGCCGACGATCTATGCACTGTATCGTGCACGCAGATATCTGGATTCAATCGGGTCAGACATTAGCCTTGTTATTACAGGCGGGCTTCGGGTGTCATCGGACTTTGCCAAGGCAATCGCGATGGGCGCGGACGCTGTGGCAGTCGCATCAGCAGCAATGGTTGCGGCAGCCTGTCAGCAGTACCGGATCTGTGGTACCGGCATGTGTCCGGTCGGTGTGGCGACACAGGATGAAAAATTGAGGGAGCGGCTTCATATCGATCTGGCTGCAAAGCGTGTGGAAAATTACTTGTCATGCTGTGCCGAAGAGCTGAAAACATTTGCCAGAATAACTGGGCATGAGGATATACATGGGTTATCTGTAGACGATCTGTGTACGATTGACAGGGAGATTTCTGAGCATACGAATATCAGACATGCTTAACTATATTTGATTATAAAATATCGTATGACAAAATGCAGCAGTGGTTTTTGTGTCCGCAGATTTCCAAATTTATTGGTGTCTGCGGGATCGAAGTGTGAATACCTGATAAAAGAGATGGCAGGAGAAAATCAGCAATGAAAATACAGAATATATTAGTGATAGATGCACAGGGCGGCGGTCTTGGAAGGCAGATTATTCAGTCTGTCAAAAAAATATTTCCAGAGATCATGATTACTGCAGTCGGGACAAATTCGATCGCAACGTCTAATATGTTAAAAGCGGGGGCAGATCATGCAGCTACTGGAGAAAATGCGGTTATCACAGGCTGCAGGAAGGCAGATGTGATTATAGGGCCTGTTGGCATCGTGATCGCGGATTCATTGTTTGGAGAGATTACTCCAAAGATGGCTCTCGCTGTCGGACAGAGTGCCGCGAAAAGAATGCTGATTCCAATGGCACAGATTCATGGATGTGATAATGTGGTGGTCGGAGTGGTGAAGCAGCCTATGGACGGGGTGGTTTCAGAGATCGTTGAACGCCTAAAGGATGAGGTGTAGAATGGGAGATGCCTTATCTTAGTATGGGGTAACCCGTTTCGTACGCTCAATGATAGGAAAGTGGAAATTTATCAAAAATTTACGAGGCATAGCGCCTATGTTGACTAAATTTTTGATAAACTATCCACAAAGTGTGAAGCTCATTTCACGAAAAGCATTTTTCAAACACAAGGTTTTTTATAAGCTGCGTGTTAGTATATCGCTGTTTTTCAAAAATTCTTCTATAGTAAAAAATCCCAGCCGGTGTATCAAATCTATGACATAAGGATTTTCCGCAGGTGTCTTATATGGAGAAGCTTCGGCATATTCATTTACAAGGGCAGTGGCCTTTTGCGTCGGGATGATTCTCTTCGGCCCGCCTACACAGCCGCCTTCACAAGCCATGCCTTCGAAAAAATTGCCTTCTGCATTGCCGTTTAGAATATTTTCCAATAGTTTTTTGCAGTTTGCCACTCCGTTCGCATATACTGCGTCTACATGGCAGTCGGAATCGATATTTTCCACGCATTCTGCCACTGCATGGCTGACACCGCCGGTTCTTGCGTATAACCGTCCCGCAGCTGCGGCATGTTCTTTTGTCTCTTCTTCCATCTTAGAAAAATCAACCTGAAATACATCAAAAAAGTACTTCATTTCTTCAAAGGTCAGGACACAGTCAATGGCGCCTGCCAGGTCAGGCTCTTTTGCCTCTGCTTTTTTCGCAAGGCATGGGCCGATAAAGATCGTGCGGCAGCCCTTATGCAGCTGCTTTGCAACGCGTCCGCAGGCAATCATCGGGGACACAGAGGCGGGAAGATGCTCTACGATTTTTCTAAAATCCTTTCGTATCAGCTTGATCCAGATTGGACAGCAGCAGCTGGTAAGCTGGAAAGCACCAGGGCGTTCCATGTTGTGGTGAAATTCTAAAGCTTCCTTTAAGGTGAGCAGATCAGCAAAAGCAGCCACCTCAATCATGCCGGTAAAACCGATACTTTTTAAGGCAGTACGGACTCTGGAAGGCGAAGCCTGATCTCCGAACTGTCCGATAAATGCCGGAGCTACCAGAGCATAGACGGGAGCCGTATTGTCTTTCAGCATCTCCAGGGCACGGATGGAATCATGGCTGAAGGTAAGGTGGCTGTTTTTGCAGGCTTCGATGCATTTTGCGCAGCCGGTGCAGTTTTCCGGGTGAAATACTGCCTGTCCGTCTTTGATTTCCAATGCGGAAAATGTGCAGGCAGATACACAGCTGCCGTCTGTGCAGTCACAGTCTTTCAGTTTCCAGACAAGGGGATACTGGTCAGGGTGCAGCAGGCAGTCAAGCTGATGATTTTCCTGCCTTGTCAGTCCTTCCGGAAGCGGAGTGCCTTCTTTTTTTGCCTTTAGTACGTTGCGGTGTAATTCTTGAAATGTCATAGCTGTCTGGCTCCTTATGATTATTAAATGATGCATAGCACTTTGCCATACTCATAACATTGAAATAATCATAGTGTATGTAAAGAAAAGGAATTTATTCACAGTCTTTGGCTGCGGCGATAAACCAGTACACATCCGGTTTTTGACATCCTTTTTGTATGATGAAAATGAAAAATGATGACAGCACTTAAATGTGGAAAATTTTAAAAATGTTTACCGATGCGCTTTTTTAGATTTTTTTAGTTTTTCAATTCCGCCGTCTTCAATCCATTCTTCTGTAAAGCCGCATTTGCAGCAGATATACCGATCGACTTTTATTGCGGAAAAAATGGTGGCTCCTACCAAGATATTGTTTCCGCTGCCGTATGCACCGGCATAGCCGTTGACAATCAAAAGGTCATTGCTTTGGCATTTAGGGCATGTTTTTGAATGTTTCATTGTTTTCCTCCTTGCAGTTGAATGATTTGCATTTATTATAGCATTTGTGAAAATTTGGAGCAAGGAACAATGAGATTCGGTATAAATGACTATTTTTGAATAGAGTATATTTTTAAATGAACGACTTGTAATCATTGATAAAATTTAAATAGATAATTAAAATTAAATATGTTATACTAGAGCGTGTTTGAAAAATCATTCCCGCGATCTGCACTCCCCACTTTGCGGATAATTCATCCCAAATTTAATCAACATAGCCCGCTATGCCTCATAAATTTGGGATAAATTCTCCACAAAGTGTGAAGCACATCTCACGGAAAGCATTTTTCAAACACGCTCTAGACGCATGAATTTATTGAAAGCAGGATTTGATATGTACATGTTACAATATTAAATATGCCTATAATGGATTATGAAATTGACAATCAGGGAATAGGCGTGTTGCTGCGCAAATGGCTATGCAAAAACGCATAGCCATTTTCAGTGAGGAGAGCAATTCCTAAAGCAATAGAAGAAAAAGGAGCAGATATGGCTTATAAAATCCTAATCATTGATGACGACAGAGAGCTTCTCAAAATGCTGAGAAGATATTTTGAAATCAAAAAGTACGATGTCATTACGGCAGAGGATGATGGCATGGAAGGGTTAAGCAGGATCAGGCTTGGGCCGGACATCATATTATTGGATGTAAACATGCCGAAAATCGACGGGATAGAGGTATGCCAAAGAATACGGGATAAGGTAGCCTGTCCCATTTTATTCCTGACAGCGCGGGTGGAGGAGCAGGACATCGTGAATGGACTGTCTTCGGGCGGTGATGATTATATTTTAAAGCCATTTCGTCTAAAGGAGCTTGAGGCAAGGATTGCCGCACACCTAAAGAGGGAGGTACGGCGTAAAAACAGGACAGAATGCTGCTTTCAGGGCGAGTTATCGATTGATTATCAGGCGAAGACTGTGCAGATTCACGCAGATGACATAGAGCTGACAAGGATGGAATATGCGATCATTGAATTTTTGTCCATGAATCCGGGAATGGTCTTTGATAAAGACAGAATCTATGAGAAAGTCTGCGGATTCGATGCAGAGGGCGACAGCAGGGTGATTACAGAGCTTATCCGCAGGATCCGAAAAAAGATTCAGCAGTATACCAAAACGGAGTATATAGAAACCGTATGGGGGATGGGATACCGATGGATGAAATAAGAAATCTTTCTGTAAGAAAAACAATTCTTTTGTACATGGCCGTTGCTTTAATCTGCAGTTTTGTTTTTTCGGCAATGATTGTCAGAATTGCTGTGCGAGTGCAGCAGAGCATCTGGTGGAATTATGTGGATGAAGAAGCGTATTATAAAGCAAGAGAGAGCGAAGGGGATAATTACCGGGCATATATTCCAAGGCCGTATGGTGATGAGATGTCACAGTCAGACTATTTTATGTCAGAGCTTTGCGATTTTTTACAGACTTATTCGATATTGGTTGTATCTATGGCAGGAAGCTGTGCGGCAGTTTGGCTTTTTTACAAGAATAAGCTGAAGCGGCCGATCGAGGAACTGGAGCAGGCTTCGAAAATGATTGCCAAAAATCATCTGGATTTTCATATTACTTATGATAATAAGGATGAAATGGGCGTGCTCTGTATGGAATTTGAGCGAATGCGGGGACAGCTTGTCAGAAATAATCGGACCTTATGGAGGACGATTGAGGAGGAAAAAATCCTGCGGGCTGCGATTGCGCACGACCTGCGCTCTCCACTGTCTGTTTTGAAGGGGTATCAGGAAATGCTGATGGAGTATCTGCCAAGTGAAGAGATCGACAAAGAGCAGGCAGTGGAAATGCTGTCAGAATGCGGGCATCAAATAGAACGAATGGATACTTTTGTAGAAACAATGCGTAAATTAAATAGTTTAGAAAGCCGCAGGATGATTTCAGGGGAGATTTCTATGGGGCAGCTGGAGACGGAGATTCAGGCAATGCTTGCTGTGCTGGAAAAGGAGTATGGCAGACAGTATATTCTTCAGGTGTCGGAGTCGGAGAAAGGATTCTGCGGAGATTTGGAAATCATTCTGGAGGTGGCGGAAAATCTGATGTCCAATGCTTTCCGCTATGGAAAGCAGCAGGTCGTAATTATGGTGAAGACAGGATATTTAGAGCTGCAAATATGTGTCAGAGACGACGGCGAGGGCTTTCGGGAAGAGGCGGAAAAAATCACGGAAGCATTTCATGGGAAGAATATGAAAGACAGCTTAAAACATGCGGGAATCGGTATGTATATCAGCAGGCTGTATTGTGAAAAGCATGGAGGGAGATTAATTCTGGAAAATGATGAACAGGGAGGGGCTGTGGTAACAGCAATATTTGGCCGGATTGCATAGGTAAACCTACATGCGCAATTTCCGCACCACTGAGAATGAAAATAGCGGGCGCATACGGATCCCTGAATGAAATCGCTTCGCGATGGGACATTCATAGTAAAAATGCATAAAGGTTCTGTCTGCTTTCATTGAGGTTATTCAATATCAATAAAACAGCGTGAAGACGCATGGAGCAATAAATTGTAACCATGCGCCTTTTTGCGTCCAAAAGTTTTTATTTAAATGACATTGAAGGCTGAACTGTTACCATATGTTGTCTTTTTGTTGTGATTTCTTCTTTACAATAGAATTGTAAGGAACAGAACAAAAGGAGGCGGGTATATTGAAGTATGAGATGAAAATATCTCTTCCGATTTATAAAATCGCTTATGCGGTATTCTTTGTCGTGATCTTAAGTCTTGTCAGAGGTGTGACGGACTCTTATGAAATAGGGATTGCTTTAGAGGCGCCTATGGCGGTTCTTGCCGCAGCGTTCTGCGCGGATACTTATACGCAGGAGATTACCAGTAAACGGTCAGAAATACAGCGGCTGTGTCCGATGAAAAAGAGGGTTTCTTCCATATATAAAAGGATTTTGATACAAGTGATATTTTTGATGGCTGATGCGGTCATTGGATATGGATTATTTATTTTGTTTCAGAATCCGAGAACGGCGGATTCAGGGCAGATAGGCGCAGGAAGCGAAGGATGCCGGTTTTTTGTATATATTGCTGCGGTCGCTGTGACGCTTGGCTTCTGGGGGATTTTATCGAATCTGATTTCCTGTCTGTTTCGAAATATGTGGATGGGAATCTGCGGATGCCTGATTCTGTGGCTGATGACAAATTCTAGTGTTGGAGACAGGCTTTTCGGGGTATGGAATTTATTTTCTTATACATTTAGAGATGTAGAAAACGGCAGTGATTTTGGATGGATATGTGGAAAAATTGTCTGTATAGGTATCGGGATGGCAGCGGCGGCAGTGCTGCCAGTGATCATTGCAGAAAGAGGCTGAGAGGTCTTTGTAAATATGACATGTGTAACTGCGATGGGTACGGCTTGTAATAATTATTGAAAGAGGCTGAGTGTGCAGAATCCTTGCTGAAAGCTGCAACTGTTGAAGAATTGCCTGCAATGCAAAAAGAGATTGAGAGTGAGCATCGCAGAAAAAAGATCCGACAATTATCAGGCGGCATGAAACGAAGAGTCGGGCTTGTTCAGGCACTCTTAAATGAACCTGAATTTTTAGTGGTCGATGAGCCCACGACAGGTCTGGACCCGGAGGAACGTATCCGTATCAGAAATCTGCTGGTTGATTTTTCGGAAGAACGAACGGTTTTATTTTCGACTCATGTGGTGGAGGATTTGGCGGCGACTTGTAATCAGCTGGCAGTCATGAAAAAGGGAAAATTTCTTTTTTCGGGAGAGTTGAAAGCTCTTCTGGCACAGGCGGAGGGACATATCTGGATCTGCGCAGCTGCGGATGAAAAAATGGCAAGGGAGCTGGAAAAAAATTATCATGTTTCATCGAAGCAGTATGAAGGGAATGAACTGCGGATGAAGCTGATAAGTGAAAGAAAGCCCGATCTTGAATGCAGCCCCTGCGGGGCGACGCTTGAGGATGCTTATATTTACATTACGAATAAAAGATCGTTAGTGGAAGAAATAGAAAGTGAGCAGTCTGAATAAATCGGTTTACGGATTGTAAGAGATTTATAGTTACTCATCCGTCATGGGTCTGATTCTCTGCAGCCTGGCTGAGACCGGATTTATCACCGAGCAAAGCGAGGGTGAGACAAGATCTGGCAGCTCTGCTTCAGGGAAATTTATTCGTTCATTGACTTAAGTAAATGACATGTCTCCGAATATATGGTGGAGCTTTTACTTTAGCCGGAACGTTGTTTGACCGAAATAATTAGGAAATAACATAAGCTTTGAATAATACTAAGGAGGAATCGTCAATGAGTAATATCGTTATTTTGGCTGGAAGCATGAGAAAAAATGGCAATACAGACCTGCTTGCACAGGCATTTGCAGAAGGAGCCCGTGAAAATAACTCTGTGGAGATTGTGTCTGTGGCCGATTATAAGGTCAATCCTTGTATTGGCTGCAATTCATGTTTTACAAGGGAAGGGAATAAGTGTTTTCAAAATGATGACATGAATGAGATATATGAAAAGCTGAAAGTGGCTGATCTTGTAGTGGCGGCGTCCCCGGTGTATTTTTATGGCATTAGTGCAGAACTAAAAGCGGTAATTGACAGACTGCATACACCTATGAGAAACGAGTTTTCCATCAAAAAACTTGCGTTATTGCTGGCTGGGGCCGCGGAACTGCCGGAATTGTTTGACGCAATAAAACTGCAGTATCAGATGATACTTAATTTTTTCCATTTGGAAGATGCGGGTATGATTCTTGTAAGGGGAGTTAAGGACAAAGGGGATATAAAAGGAAACGCAGCATTGAAGGAAGCTTATGATTTGGGATTATCCATTAAATGATGAAGTAAAAGCAGACCGCTGCTATGGTTCACCGTTTTGGGACAATCATTGCCGGATAATAATAAAAAGGCTTGTTTTTCAACAAAAACAATCATTGCCAGATAAGCTATAATTTGATATGATAAGAATAAGATTTTATAGTGAAAGGCAGAAATTATGGCAAAGGCACGTATTTTACAGAATAAAACGTATCTGTACCTTACAGAGTTTTTCTCAGGGATGTCTGTAATGGCAGTGGAATTAGGGGCAAGCCGTCTGCTTGCTCCTTATTTTAGTTCTTCACAGATTGTGTGGACGATTATTATCGGTACAATTATGATTGCAATGGCGCTTGGCAATATCTATGGCGGGAGGGCGGCAGACAAAAATCCTGACCCGGATAAGCTGTATCAGAGAATGGTGATTGCAGCGGTCTGGATTGCTGCGATACCGGTTGTCGGCAAATATGTAATTTTAGCTATTTCAGCGCTCCTTATATTTACCGTCAGCAGCAATTTTTTGATCTGGGCCGCATTTTTTGCCTGCATGGTTATATTTGTATTTCCGCTGTTTTTGCTGGGAACGGTGACGCCGTCTTTGGTAAAATATACAATGGACAGTCTGGAGGATAATGGCAGAACGGTAGGAATGTTAAATGCTTCTAATACGATTGGAAGTATTTTAGGTACATTTCTGCCGACTTTTGTGACGATTCCGGCAGTCGGTACTTCGGTGACGTTTTTAATATTTGCGGGAATTCTTCTGCTGCTTGCGTTGATTTATTTTTTATCATCGGGAAAAAGGAGCAGGAGAGCAGTGATCGGAGCGCTGGCTTTTGTGATCTGCTGCATTCTGGGCGCATCTAGTAGTTTTGCATTTTGGGAAACGGATCTTACTTATGAAGGGGAGTCGGTGTATAACTATCTTCAGGTGAAGGAGGATGCGGACAGTGTGATTTTATCTACCAATGTGTTATTTGGTGTACAGTCTATTTTGAAAAAAGATCACAGCTTAAGCGGGATGTATTATGATTATGCGCTGGCAGCGCCTTTGATGGCGGGCGGCTACGAGAAGGAGAATATGGATGTGCTGATTTTAGGAATGGGCACAGGTACTTTTGCCGCGCAGTGTGAGCGGTATTTTTATAATATGAATATAGAAGGTGTGGAGATCGACGAAAAGATCACGCAGCTTGCAAGGCGGTATTTTGAGCTGCCGCAGGATCTGAAGGTGACGACTTATGACGGGCGTGCATATTTAAATGCGGTGGATAAGAAATATGATGTCATTATGGTCGATGCCTATCAGGATATAACGATTCCATTTCAGATGTCGTCTGTTGAGTTTTTTACGATGGTGAAAAATCATCTGACAAGTGACGGCGTGATGGTGGTCAATATGAATATGCGAGGGACGCAGGAAGGGGAGATTAATCAGTATCTGGCTGATACGATAGCGAGTGTATTTGAAACGGTATATACGGTGGATGTCACAGGTTCTACGAATCGCGAGCTGTTTGCTTCTAAGTCCCCATACTTGTTGGAGGCTATGCAGGATAATGTGGCGCTGGCACCGGATACCAGACTGGCGGATTTGATGGACCGTGTATCGGAGGGGATGACGGCGTATGAACCGGGAGATTATCTGATGACGGATGACAGGGCTCCGGTGGAGCTGCTGGGCATGAGGGTAATTGATGAGATTATACGAGAAGAAGTCGAGTATTATAGAGGGATTTTTGAGAGAGATGGGATACGCGGGCTGTTGGAGCAGATGTAATTATGATATGGAAGGATTTAGCCGCAAAAACAGTAAAAAATGAAAAGAAAAGGTTAAGGAGAGAAAATGAATAAAACAAATGTATGGGCTCACCGAGGAGCCAGTGCGTATGCACCGGAAAATACACTGTCAGCATTTGAACAGGCAGTAAATATGAAGGCGGATGGAATCGAGCTGGATGTGCAGCTGACAAAGGACGGAACCATTGTTGTCATACACGATGAGACGCTTCATAGAGTCAGTGGGGCATCAGGATGGGTAAAGGATTATGATTACGATGAATTAAGAAAAATCAATGTAAATAAGCATTTTCCAGAATACGGCATACAGCATATCCCCACATTGGAAGAGGTATATCGGCTTATGAAGCCGACAAATCTGACGATTAATGTCGAATTAAAGACAGGAGTTGTTTTTTATCAGGGTCTTGAGGAAAGTACTTTGGAGCTGACGGAGAAGATGGGTATGCAGGAGAGGGTGATTTATTCGTCCTTTAACCATTATACGATTCAAAAAATCCATCGACTGAATCCGTCTGCACAGACAGGAATCCTATATCAGGATGGTTGGATTGGAGCGGCAGCTTATGCGGAAAATGTAGTACACTCTGATGCGCTGCATCCTGCGCTTTATAATGTGCAGTATCCGGATTTTTTTGAAGAATGCCGTAAGCATCAGTTAAAGGTACATGTCTGGACGGTCAATGAGGAAAAGTATATGAGAATGCTGTGCGATTATCAGGCGGATGCGATTATCACGAATGATCCGAAGCTGGCGCGGGCTGTAGTAGATCGAATGTAGCTTGTAGAGATTAAAGTCTGTTGAATGGAATGTGTCTGCGAACAGCAGCAAATCCGGCGCGAATGAAGTCAGAGTGGAAATGAAAGTCTGCTGAATGGAATATGGCTGTATTCGCAGCAAATCTGACGCGAATGAAGCCGGAGCGGAAATATGAATAAAGAAGATGGTTATTATATGAGAGTGGAGAAAAGAAAGATTCGATACCTGAAGGAAACAGGATACCGGGCAAATATGAAAAAAGTGGTGGAGCCGTATCTGCGTAAATACCGCCGGTGCGGCAGTTTTACGAGTTTTGACGGTACGCGGATTTTTTACTGTACTTATGTGCCAAAACATGCAAGAGGCAGCATTGTGATTTCACATGGCTTTAGTGAGTTTGCACAGAAGTATCATGAAGTCATATATTATTTTCTGCAGGCAGGCTACTGTGTGTTTATTCCAGAGCACCGCGGACATGGAAGGTCAGGGCGGAGGCTGCGTAATCTGGAAAAAGTATACGTGAGAAGCTTTGCGGAGTATGTACGCGATCTGCACATATTTGTCAATAAAATCGTAAAGCCGTATCAGAATGAAATGTATTTATTTGCGCATTCTATGGGTGGATGTATAGGTGCGCTTTATCTGGAACGATACCCGGATGATTTTAAAAAAGCGGTTTTATCTTCTCCGATGATTCAGATGAAGGTCGGCGGCTTTCCATATCCCGCGGCAATGGTGATTGCGCATGTCGTTCAGGCATTTGGTCTGGGGTGGACGTATGCAGCAGGGCAGAGCGGATTTAAGAAGGAGCCTGATTTTGAATACAGCTGCTGTCTTTCAAAGGAGCGGCATTTGTATGCACATGAGAAGCGGCTCAAAGACAGACGCAGCCGGACATGCGGGGCGACATACAGCTGGGTGTCTGCAGCAGGCAGGGCATCCGTTTATGTGCAGGCTGCCAGAAACATCAGGCGTATCAAAATACCGGTGCTTGTATTTGCAGCAGGCAGGGAGCATATGGTGGATACGGATGAAATCTGCCGGTTTGCGGGAAAGCTTCAGGATGCGAGGCTGGTATGGATTTTAAACGCGAAGCACGAGATTTTTAATGCGGGTGAGCGCGCAAGGCTGCAGTTTTTTGATGAGATTTTTGCTTTTTTAAGCAGGGAAGCAGAGATTGGTAACCTTTCATAGGGCAGGAACATGCTCTGGCCGAAAAACTGAATTGTAAATGATATTAAGGAGAAACAGTATGACAGGTAACATGAAATTAACAAAGCTGGAAAAGGCATGGGTATTGTATGATGTGGGAAACTCAGCATTTATCCTATTAGTATCTACGCTGCTTCCTATTTACTTTAATGCAATCGCTCAGCAGGCAGGTATATCTTCGACAAATTATCTGGCATACTGGGGTTATGCAACTTCGGCAGTGACAATTATTGTGGCAGTTTCTGGTCCGGTGCTGGGTACGATTACGGATTTTAAGGGGCTGAAAAAGCCTGTGTTTATGGTTAGTATGCTGATTGGCGTGGCGGGATGTTCACTGCTTGGATTTACAAGCTCATGGATTGTATTTCTGGTGATCTATGTGATTGCAAAATGCGGGTATTCTTCGAGCCTGATTTTTTATGATGCGATGATCGGAGATGTTACGACATCAGAGCGTATGGATGAGGTGTCAGCGCGCGGATTTGCGTTTGGATATATAGGAAGCTGTATCCCGTTTGTCATCGGGCTTTGTATTGTGCTGTTTGGCAGCCGGGTTGGAATCGGCCAGATGGCGGCAATGACTTTTGCGTTTGTGCTGTCTGCGTTATGGTGGCTGGCTTCTACGATTCCGTTATGGACATCTTATAAGCAGATCCATTATGTGGATGCACAGCCGCAGATTGTCCGCAGCAGTTTTCGCAGACTGTTTGATACCTTAAAAAATATTAGGAAGGAGAAGGAAGTCTTTGTATTTTTGCTTGCATTTTTTTGTTATATCGATGGGGTTTACACAATTATTGAAATGGCGACGGCTTATGGGACGGCGCTGGGTCTGGATACAACCGGGCTGATGCTTGCTCTTCTGCTGACGCAGATTGTAGCGTTTCCGTCTACGTTAGTCTTTGGCAGGCTGTCAGGGAAATATCCGGCAAGGATATTGATTTCAATCTGTATTGCGGCATATACACTGATTACTGTCTTTGCGTTTACGCTGGATTCGCAGCCGAAATTCTGGATTTTAGCGGTATGTGTCGGCATGTTTCAGGGTGGGGTTCAGGCATTGTCACGTTCTCATTTTGCAAAGATTATCCCGCCTGAAAAATCGGGAGAATATTTTGGTATATTTGACATCTGCGGAAAAGGCGCCTCCTTTTTGGGAACGATGCTTGTAAGCGTGACGAGCCAGGTGACGAACAATATTAATTATGGGGTCGGCTCGCTGATTGTGCTGTTTATACTTGGATTTATACTGTTTCAAAAATCGTGTAAATATACATCTGATTGATAGACAACATCCATAGGAAACTGATTGTAACAGTTCAGACGGCACTGCACATTTCCAGGGCACTATCATATAATAATAAAAACTGTTCCGGCATAAGATTACATATGGGCCGGAAACTGGAGTCAATATGAAAGATTTATATCCTGGCGACCAAGGAACCTTGGTACAATACGTACAGCTTGCATTGACACGCGCGGGTCATCCTGTTAATATGGATGGGAAATTTGGTGAACAGACCTGTGCGGCGCTGCGGGCTTTTTTAGGCGGGGAGCAGCTGTGTCAGGTAGAAAAGCCGCAGTGGGGGCTTCTGCTTCCTTATCTAAAGGGATATACCACATATCAGATTAAAGAGGGAGATACATTCTGGGAGCTGTCTCATAGGCTGCATTCTTCGGTGCGCCGGATAGTGACTGCCAATCCGACGGCAGATCCGCAGAATCTGCGGGTAGGCTCCGTACTGATTGTGCCGTATGATTTTCCGCTTGTATCGCAGGAGGTAGATTATTCTTCGCTGCTGACAGACTGGATCCTTGAAGGACTGATGGTGCGCTATCCGTTTCTTAGGGAGGAGCCGATTGGAAACAGCGTGATGGGGAAGAAGCTGACTGTGCTTCAGATCGGGGAAGGTACAAGACAGGTATTTTATAATGCGGCATTTCACGCAAATGAGTGGATTACGACACCGGTACTGCTGAAATTCGCAGAGGATTATGCAGAAGCAGTCGCACAGGGGCAGCAGCTTGCCGGAGTGAGAGCTTCCTGGCTGTATTATGGCTTTACGCTGTCGATGCTGCCGCTGGTGAATCCGGATGGAGTGGATTTGGTGGCAGGAGTTTTAGATAATGCAGAGTATGAAAATCAGGCGGAAAGTATCGCAAAAGACTATCCGGGCATACCTTTCCCGCAGGGCTGGAAGGCAAATATCGAAGGGGTAGACCTCAATCTGCAGTTTCCGGCAGGATGGGAAAATGCCAGAAAGATCAAATACGCACAAGGCTATCGGAGTCCGGCTCCAAGGGATTTTGTAGGTACTGCACCGCTGGAAGCGCCGGAGAGCAGGGCGGTTTATGATTATACGGTTCGAAATCATTTTGACCTGATCTTAGCTTATCATACGCAGGGTGAGGTCATTTACTGGAAATATCTGGATTATGAGCCGGAAAATTCCTATCGGATTGCCAGATATTTTGGACAGGTCAGCGGCTATGCGGTAGAAGAGACACCGTCTGCTTCCGGGTATGCCGGGTATAAGGACTGGTTTATTCAGGACTATAACAAGCCGGGATATACGGTGGAGGTCGGCCGGGGGATAAATCCGCTGCCGATGAGTCAGTTTGAACGCATTTATGCAGATAATATCGGCATATTGACGGGCGGTATGACGCAGCTGGTGTAGATTTCAAGTTCTGCGAAACACCAAGAATAAAAGTCATGAGCGCATTTTGGGCATCGTGCCCTGCGGGTATACCTAAATCGCTTTGCGATGGGACTTTCATAAGTAAATACAGTAGAGAAAAGAGGTTATATTATGGGACAGCTGAATATTAAATATAGCATTTATCTGGAAGCGGAGGATATAGCTTGGTCGCGTATTTCATCCAGCATTACGTTTGTAAAAAATCTGTTGGACCGCTGCAGCAGCGTATACTTTAAAAATGCGTTATTTGATGACGAGAGTGATTTAGATGAATCAGTGCTGCGGTTTTATATTGAAAATGAGTTTCATGAAGACCAGTGCAGCAGACAGGAAGATGCAAAATCATTTGTGCCGGATATGGCGGAGTTTTTAGATGCGGTTGCAGCGGCAAATTCTTTTATGGATATGGAAGGAAGCTTTTCGTGGGAATATGATGGGGAGAAAAAGTCCTATCAGTTCCATTCGGAAAGCGGGGATGTTTTTTGCGATTTTGAGGAAGTATGATGAGAGAAAGGAAATGAATGATGAAACGATCAGATGATTTGCAGGAAATTCTTCGCCGGATTGACCATAGAGGTTATCCGGCGTATAAAGATACTGCAGGGGCTTATCAGTTCGGCAGTTATATATTAAGTATCGATCATGTGCAGGGAGACCCGTTTGCGTCGCCGTCGAAGGTAAGCATTCATATCGATGGAAAGAAAGCAGGATTTCCTGCAGATATGATTCAGGAGACATATACACGCACTGCGCTTGCGGATGCTTTAATCCGCCGCTTTGGAAAAGAGGTGGAGCAGTATTCGCATAAGGCAAAGGGTTCTGGAAAGAGCGGGCTGATATCGTTAAGCCGCCCGGGACAGGAGGTACTGGCTCGAAGCGCCTGTGAGATTTCGCCGGATACCGGGAATCTCATTGTGCGTCTGGAGATCGGATTTCCGGCGAATGGGCGCACAATTAACGCAGGGGAGCTGATAAAAATCTTGTTCCGGTTTCTGCCGCAGTGTGTAGAGCGGTCTTTATTCTATAGAAACCTGGATCATAAGCATCTGACAGCGGTAAAGGAGCTGGCGCAGGATCAGCATTATATCAGGCAGCAGCTTAAGGAACGAGGGCTTGCGGCATTTGTGGCGGATGGGGCGGTACTGCCGCGGGAGTCCGGTATATCAGACCGTCCGATGAGAAACGCAGTCCGGTTCCATACGCCTGCGTCGATGGAGACTGTGATGGAGCTGCCGAATGCCGGAAAGATCACCGGCATGGGCATTCCGCGGGGAGTCACGCTGATCGTGGGAGGCGGATATCATGGCAAGTCTACTTTGTTAAAGGCATTAGAGCGGGGAGTGTATAACCATATCGCAGGGGATGGAAGAGAGTATGTCATTACCGATGATTCGGCTGTAAAGATCCGGGCAGAGGACGGCAGGAGCATCAAGCATACGGATATTTCTATGTTTATCAACGGGCTTCCAAATGGGAAGGATACGAAAGCCTTTATGACAGAAGATGCCAGCGGCAGTACATCGCAGGCGGCAAATGTCATCGAGGCGATGGAAGCCGGCACGCATTTGTTTCTAATCGATGAAGATACGAGTGCGACGAATTTTATGATACGTGACGAGCTGATGGCGCGTGTCGTGCATCAGGATATGGAGCCGATTACACCGTTTATCGACAGGGTAGAGGAGCTGTATGAAAGATACGGCATATCGACGGTTCTTGTAGCGGGCAGCTGTGGTTCTTACTTTTATAAAGCAGATCATGTGATTCAGATGTTCCAGTACGAGCCGGCTGAAATCACAGAGATGGCGAAGAAGGAGGCGGAACGTTTTTCGGATTATGCAAAGGACAAGCCGAATCCAAAGAATAGTGAGGCACCGGTATTTGACCGGAAGTTTGCATCAGACCAAAAGGCGGCGCGCAATGACAGGATGAAAGTAAAGGGTATGGGAAAGGATGCTGTATCGATTGACAAGGATACGATTGAGCTGCGCTATGTAGAGCAGCTGGTAGACAGTGAGCAGACGATGGCTCTGGGATATATGGTAAAGTATGCAAGACAAAAGCTGTTTGACGGAAAAAAGGATTTGAGGACAGTTGCGGGTATGCTGGAAAAGATCGTGGAAGAAAAAGGATTAGGAGCTGTCTGCGAGGGAAGGTATCTGCCTTGTAATCTGGCAGTGCCGCGAATTCAGGAAATTTATGCGTGTCTGAATCGATGCAGGGCGCTTCGGATTTAGATCGTCGTCAGTTCGGATAGGGTATTGCATTTATGGATACCCGGATGCCGGGTGAGGGGAGCTGTTTTTGATAAGCCTTAAAAAGCAGGAGGAATATTTTCTGGTTGACGGATTACCGTGTCGTCGGGCATCAGACGGAGTATTTCGATTATCACAATATCCATGTAGTATATATAAAAGAGGCGGAGACAGCTGATTAGTATATTGAGCGTTTTTCTCATGATTACGGCAGAAAATATCATGTGACAGTGGCGACCTCTGACGGGTTGGAGCAGATTATTATCCGCGGTCAGGGATGCCGTCTGGTATCGGCAGAGTGCAAGGGGTTATTTTTCACACCCAATGTCATTAACTTAGTGGCCTCCCTGACGATTCTGCGTCTGGCGGTTCATGCTCTGTGCGGACTGGAGCAACACTGCGACGAACTAATCGCTAACTCCGACTAAGACGCTCAGCAGTGGCTTCGCGCCTAAGTCTGCGTACCCAACAGGCAGGATCTAAGCGATGGATTTCGTCTCCGTTAAAAGCGCTCCTTAAATGTCCTTACAGAGCACGAGCCGCCAGACAAATCCTTCCCGCCAGACACAGAATCTGGTTATGTAAGGCAAGGCTTAAGTTAATGACATTGTTTTACACCCTGACCAGACGCAGAATCATCAGGGAGGTCACTAAGTAAATGATATTGGGTGTGAAAAGTAGTAACAGTTCAGCCCAGTACTTTGCATTTGCTGCAAAGTACGTAAGAATGTGTGAATTATGCCAAGAGGGAATTCGGTTCTTCGCCGAAGGCGAACTTTCAATGGACCGGATTTCGTTACAGTGAAGCCGAAGGCTGAACGGTAACGAAAAGTGACTGTAAGGGTATTATGTTGACAAAATATTATCATGCTTTTATAATATAACACTACTTTACAACTTTATAAATGATGCCCCTGTTTCTTAATTAGGTGTTT
>CANDMV010000083.1 GCA_947385875.1 uncultured Eubacterium sp.
GATGATGACAAAGTTACATATGAATAATGATTCTGCGAAGGTTTCTGTCACTGTTTCCGTCTGTCAGCTCCGCCAGCATACCCAGAGCCATATAGACATTTAATGGAGAGTAAATCATATTTTTTTCTGAAGAACCAGACAAAAACTGCCTGGCACTTTCAGTCAGGAACTGATCCAGTCCATCCGCATAGCCCTCCGGCTGACGTCTGCTGCGGGTATCTTCCCACCATTCATCATAAGCTTTGTAATAAGCAGCTTCATCAAACTCGCCTTTGTCATTTGTATAATCCGCTTCATTTGGATACTTTGCCATCTTAGGATAAGCAGCCTTTACGACTGCGCCAGATGTTAAGGAATCATAAATATTACGGATTTGATTGATCGGATTTTTCTTAATCTTATAAGCTTTATTTCCAGTGTACATCAAGTCTCCTTTGAACGTATATGTTCTTTTCACACCGTTCTTCTTATTAATGACTAAATCGACACAATCATTTTTTATTAATCCATCTGCATTTTTATCCACTTCCAGCTCCATTCCCGCAAGCAGCCTATATATTTTTTTTATCGTCTGCCGATCTTTAGCAGTCATGCTGCTGTCAGAGACAAAACTGATTTTTTTTGTGTCCTTGTATAATTTCTTAGAAAACACATTGTTGCGGTACTCAATGCCATTCGCTTTCGCCTGCGCCATATTTCCTGTCGGAACCGCTGAAAGCATCGGGATAACCATAGCAGCGATTAAAATTACTGACAGAATCTTTTTGACAAATCTCTTACTTTTCTTCATATTCTTTACTCCTCCTTTTTATTTTGGGTGCTGCCTGTCGCTAATCTCAAAGCTTGACCGTTCATTTTATGATGCCAGAGAATCTGACGCCATATTGACTGCTTCTTAAATTATAGTCTAATTGCCATAAAATAGCAACCGTTTTGGTGACTCACTGCACCTCCTTCGGATCATTTATGACTCCTACAAATTCAGGCATTCCATCGCTCCCTGCAATAACAAATAAGAACGGACGGTCCAGCACAAAATCAATCTCTTCCTCTGGATCTATAAATCCGCTTCCATCCATCGCCATAACCGTATAAGCCGCAGCGGCAACCCCTTCCTCATCCACAGATACCCGCACTGCATGGTCTGCTTTTGATAGACAAATGCCGTCCTGCTCCTTCGTCATAGCGGAAAAATCAGACAGAGCCGGGTCAAATACATCCGTAACTCCAAGCTCCTTAAGCCCATCCTGCAGTTCAATCTCAGATGATGCATCAAATACCGGAATTGACAGATTGACCTCCAAAAACTTTTTATTTTCCCAGTCTGACCTCTGTTTATCGGATAATAAAAAATCCATAGCCTGTTTGTCATTTAACAGCTCATCTACACTCACCTCCTCGTCCGGCAGAAGGAACCACATAGAACCATACCTATCCAGACTCTGACTGACTGCCGAGAATTTTTCGCCCCAGTAATAATCCATGCTGCACTGCTCCTTGTTCATAAAATCACAGTCAAGGTCTCCCTGCTTTGCATGAAATTTTCCTTCCTTTGTGAAGTCTTTTGAAAATTCAGCATACCATTTTGCCCGAAAATAAACTGTAGTTGCCAGAGCAAGAATTGTCTCCGGGCTCAGCTCGACGGCTTGTGCCTGTTCTTTTAAAAGCCCTCCTGTCTGCTCATCGAGCCAGTTTTGTAAGAGCTGATTCAGCTGCTTGGAACCCATCTTTCCCTGATACGATGAAGCATAGTACGTCTCTGCGAGAGTATTCATCGCACCCTGCTCAAACCGCACGTCCTGATTCAGCCATAAGGAGCTCGCCAGAATATTGGTCACTGCACCGTCATTACGATAATTGGCATTCCATAAGTCAGATGCCTGTTTTCGCAGCATCTCCAGATTCTCTGCGCCTAACAGCCCTAAAATCTGCTGCCTGCTGTCCCCTGCGGTCAGCTCTGCCAGCATTCCCAGAGCCATATAGACATTTAGCGGAGAATAAATCCGGTTTTTCGACTCGGAATCAGACAAAAACTGTTTCGTACTTTTCAGCAAAAATCCATCCATGCCATCCGCATAGCCTTTCAGTTCATTTCTCTTTCGATCTTCTTCAAACCATGCATCATAGGCTTCCATATAATTGTCATAGTCAAGCTCACCATTCTTCATATAGTCCGCTTCATTTGGGTACGAAGCCGCCTTCGGATAAGATGCCTTCGCCACCACATGAGCAGAAACTGCAGAAATGTTAGTGGAAGAATCACGGTCTGGCAGGAAAAAAACGCACATTACAGCCGCGAAAATCACTGCCGCCGCTGCACAGCTCCATTTTTTCCACGGAAAATTGATATTTTTCTTCCTGCTGCTGCGCATTTCCAGTCCAAATTCCACACTGTCCCGATCTAACATCTCATGCACACTTTCCACACTGTCCTGACTAAAATTCTCCCGCACGCTTTCTCTGCTGTCTTGACTGAGATTCTCCTGCACGCTTTCTCTGCTGTCTTGGCTGAGATTCTCCCGCACGTTTTCTCTGCTGTCTTGATTAAACTTCCTAGTATCTGATCGAAATGTTTTCTGCGCCTGATCGATCAAGTCGTCCCGAATATCCGTAATCCCATCATAGAGTCTATCATTTCTGCCTGCTGCTTTCATATGAATACTCCTTCCTGTTCTAAATAAGCTTTCAGTTTTTTACGAAGACGAAGCATTCTCTGCGCCATCTGACCGGGCGTACATTTCATCTCAGCTGCCAAGGCATTTACTGCATCACCATACCAATAACGCCGGACAAATACCGCACAGTCTTCTTTTGTGAGAGAATCCAGCCAGCCACTAATCAGTTTCGCCAGTTCTCCCCGGCTTACAGCCTTTTCCACATCATCGTATGCCGGAATACAATCGTCTAGTTCTGACAGCAGAATTTCCATACCTCGATAACGCTTTCTGGCATGAGCAGCACGCCAACGGCTGATGGAAAGATTGCGGGTAATCCGTCCCAGAAAAGCGCCAAGATACTGCGGCTGATCCGGCGGCATCTTCTTCCATGCGGCATACCATGTATCATTGACACACTCTTCTGCATCTTCTTTGATACTCAGTATATTCTGGGCAATGCGCCGACAGACACCTCCATATTTCCGTTCACTCTCTGCAATCGCCTGCTCGTCACGTCTATGATACAGATCGATGATCTGACTGTCATCCATGTCTCCTTCTCCTCTCGTAAAATATGTTGCCGCTCTGCCTTCGGAGGTACTTTGGGCATAAAATACATGTAATCATGCTCTTATATAAATATTTTTCAATTATACAAAAATAACAGTTCAGATAGATTTGAACTGTTACCTGCGATCACATATCTTTTTTGTACCTCTACTAATATAGACGCAATTTGAATAAAAATATTTGCACGAAATGTATATTTTTTCTATTATTATATAATACTCACGCGCATTGAAATCTGAAATATATGGAAAAACCCGCATTTCTAATGAAATGCGGGCATTCACATGCACTAAATATGAAACATCTATCTATACCTGAGAGACCATATCATTTAATACATGGTTAACAAAACAAATAATTTCTATGTTAAATATGTATCAGCATTATTCTTCTGCTAATTCAAACTGACTAATGAGTTCATCCAAAGTCGATGCCTGTGCAGATAACTGCTCACTTGTAGCAGAAGATTCCTGTGCTGCTGCCGAATTGTTTTGGATGACCTCGGAAATCTGACTTACACCCTGTTCCGCCTGACGCATAGTTGCTGTCTGACTTTCAACCATCGCACTCAAACTCTTAGAAGACTCTGCAATCTGCTTCACTCCGCTCACAACGTTCTTAATGGAACCAGATGCACGTTCAACCGCCTTATTACCATCCGCAATCTCTTCCAAAGTACTTTCTATCAATTCCCTGATATCAACGGCTGCTTTTGAACTCTGTTCTGCCAGCTGCCTGATTTGCTCTGCGACGATGGCAAATCCTCGTCCTGCTTCACCTGCTCTTGCTGCTTCAATAGAAGCATTCAAAGACAATAGGTTGGTCTGAGATGCAATAGCTTCGATCTCTGATATAATATTTCCCATTTTTGCAGAAGAATCGCTGATTTTTTCCATAGCAGTAACCATCGTATCCATCTCTGCGCGGCTGTTATCAGCTTCATCTGCATAATTCTTGGCCTGATTATAAGACTCTTCAGCGCTTTCGGCACTCTTTTCCATCGTCTCAGTAATATCAATCATCGTTGCCTGCAGCTCTTCCACTGCACTCGCCTGTTCTGTCGCGCCTTCTGCCAGACTCTGTGCTGATTCTGCAAGATTCATAGAACCTGCCGATACCTGTCCGGAGGCTTCACCGATTGCACGAAGAGTAGTGGTCATCTGCTTCTTTAATCCGCGCAGAGACTCAATCAGCTTAGAAAAATCATTCACATATACATCGTCAACCTTAGACGAAACGTTATAATTACCTACTTCCATTTCACTCAGCAGCTCTTCTACATCATTAATAATCAAATTCAGAGTCTCTGCCATCATTGTCGCATCTTCTACCATATCAGAGACTTCATCATCCGATTCGCTTGTCGGGAACGGCGAAGAAAGATCTCCTCCCGCGAAAGTCTTCAGTCTGTCTCCAAGCTGCTTCAACGGTTCTGAAATTCCTCTCGCAATGTTTTTCCCAATACGGTTCGATATAAAGATGGCTATCAAAACTACAAGGACAATAACTATTACGAGAACCACGCTGAGTATCATAAGGGTTCTGGACAGCTTTTGTCCTTCGCTCACCTTTACTTCCAAAAGACTATCCAGATCTTCATAAATACTATTATAAGCAGGAGCCATCTCATTAATAGCCCATTCCTGCGCCACTCTGCACTCCTCACGGTCAACGCTGGCCCCCTGATTCATTATCTTGTCGTCCAACTCCCAATAACTGTCGAGAGTGCTTGCAATATTATCATAAGTTTCTCTGCCGGATTTTGATACAATCGTATTTTCAATCTTCGCAAAATTTTCTAAAAATGCAGCCTTTGACTCTTTATGCTGCTGTACTACAAGATCGATCGCATCCTGATCGTCATAGCCTATTGCAGCTCGCAGTGACGATCTCACATCGGCAAATTCAAACATTGCCTTGCCAATATCCCCCTGTGCAAATCCAAAATTGGTCAGCGCATAAGAATACCTGTTAACCATAACGATCAGCGCAATCAGACCTACAACTGCCGATACTGCTGTAATTAAAGATACTAGGATAAATGACTTTGTAAGTCTTTTTTCTATCCTTTCATTTTGAAACATTGTTAGCACTCCTCCTCATTTGCTCATAATTATCCAGTAAAATACCTGATGTAATAATTATAGCCATTCTTGCCATAGAATGCAAGCATAAAAACAACAAATCTTATCAATCAGGGTTACATTACCGATACAGGACATAATCCTGCATCTCCCTTATAAATCCCGCGCCGGATAATGCATCTTTTGCAGCTTCGGGATATTCCTTGACCACGATGCGCTTCACCGTTGGATAAATCTTTCCCCGCTCATATTCCTCTGCAAAAGTCTTCATGCATTCCCCTGCCAGACTCTCTTCAAATATCCTCAGTGTTTTTCCCTGACGCTCCATAACGGCTGCAGGCGTGCCTCCAAAAAATGCTGCCGCACTGCCTGTGACATTTAAAAAGCTCCTTCCTTCCATGTGAGCAAGTATTTTGCCAAAGCATTGTACCGGATCAGCGGCATTTATCCAGACCAGCTTTTTTTCTGGCTTCGACAGCATACGCACTACGGCTGCATAATCTTTTTCCCGGATAAACTGTGCGCCGGACATTCCTTCTACAAAATATCCCCTTCTGGCCTGTCCTGTATACTCCCAGATACGCAGTACTGACAATGCCTCCTGCCATGACAGCCCGCATTGGACTGCCGTCTCCCTGCAAAGAACTATGCAGCGTTCAAAACCTCTTTCGATCTGTTTTTTTAACATACATTCTTTATCCTGTTCCCGCAGCGGTCTTACAACATCCCATCTTCCCGCCTGCATTGCCTTGACCCGCATATTTACACGCTGGCGCACGGCAGCCTTTTTCATTTTTTCCTTATTCAGCCACTGGCGCACCGGCACATAGCTGTCTGCACAGACCAATCCTTTTTCCATCAGCGACATCAAAATATCATATGGAGATTCTCCGTCAAGAAGACCTGTTAATGACTGCATAAAACTGGCGCCCCGCTTCACCAGCGCTTCATAAACAGCCTGTTCTTTCGATGTGAGTCCGTCGGCACAGCAGCAGGGATCGGCTTCCCAGTCAATATCCTCCTGAAACTGAAAGCATATCCCGCCTTTTTTCGTCATATGCCAGAACATCTCTCCTTCTGCCAGAAAATGATCCAGCACATTTTCCCTATAGCTTCTAACTCTTTTTGGTATCAAAAGCTCTTCCCAGTAAGCTGCCGGAAATACTGTGCCTGCATAGGATCTCAGAGTGCTCCTTAAGCATTCCTCGGCAGGCGCGCTGGATTCTATTCGTGACAGCATCAGCGCTGCATAGGCGCTGGCCGGTGCAGTCTGTACTTCCTGCCTGCGGTTTTTCAGTGTATGCATTCTGGCACGACGGTAAACTGCTGCATGATAATATCTTCCTTCCTGCTTTACCGCTTCTTTTCTTTGACACAGCTGTTCTAAAATAGTTTCCGCCAGATCAGCCGGCCAGCCATATCGTTCTGCTGTCTGTATGACATCAGCCGCTCCTCTATAACGCAGCATACGCCTTACAATGTGCAGCTGCGCTTCCTGTGCAGATACATCCTGCTGCTTCCAGACAGCCTGTGCATGTGCCCGCGTATGCTCTGCTGCTTTCTGTTTCCCGGCACCCTCCAGTACCTGCGCATGTGCCTCTTCATTCCCTGCCGCTTTCTGCTTCCACTCCTCCAAGACAGCTGAAAACGCCTGCGTATGTTCTTCTTCGTTCTTTGCTGCTGTCAGCTTCCTCTCTTCCAAGACAGCTGAAAGCGCCTGTGCATATTCCTCTTCATGCTCTGCCGCTATCCATAATCCCTGTTCCAAATACAGCACCCTGCCATCATGTGCCAGCAAATCCAGCCACTCCGCAGGTATTTCTAATTCTCCTGCTGTCAGATCTCCTTCCGTCATCAGCAGCGAATGCAGCTGTTTTTCATCCGCCGGGAGCTTTAAACGGCTGTCTCTCTCCTGTGCCTTTTTAAGCTCGCTGCCATCCGGCGTCAGCAGATCCTTCTCATCATTCAGCGCATCCTCCACTGCCCCATGAATCCCCCTGGGCGTAGGTGCATAATCATACATCACTGCTGCTTCCTGCGCCCACTGTAACGGAAGCGACATCGGAGAAGGCACTTCGGAATAAACCTCCCGCACCTTAACCGCACCGCAGCGAATATCATACAGCAGCTCCTGCATACCTTTTGCATCCCACAGCTCCTGCATACACTCTCGCCTAGTCTCCCGAATCAGCGGATGTTCTTTTTCCCGAACCACCTGCTCCAGCATCTCTGCACTTCTTAACCGCTGCATCCAGAGCGGGCTGCGCCCGTTTTTCTTTACTCCCATCATCAGCGCGCGTCCGCTGTTGTACCGAAATGCCATGTTAAATACAGAAGTAACCGGCAGCATAATCTCCAGCTGTCTGATGCATGTATCTGGATTTATCAGTTCAAGCACTCCTTCCGGCAGACTCTGCTGACCATACGAATACAGCAAAAATCCATCTTCCTCATCCACGCTGCCGACCTCCATCTGAAATCTTTCCCCTGCTGCATGTGCCGCAAGCAGCGCCAGCGGCGCATTCACTCGCCTTCCAAATATGGAGTGCACCATCAGCTGGCTGTTTCCCGATGCGTCCCGAAAATGCTCGATGAGAATTGTCTTATGATCCGGCAGACATCCGACTGCTTTGATCTGTCTGGATAAATATCCGCCCGAAAGCATGACAGCGGCTTCATCCAGTCCCAGAGCACCCAGAGCTTCTGACAGTCTGCCATCATCATATGCCTGCTGCAGAGAATGGAACATCTGCCCAAATGCTTCCCCGGTTCTCTTATCTCTTCCCTTCAGCTCGCCTTTCCAAAATGGAAGTCTTGCACCCTCCATCGGAGCCTGAGTGACTGTCACCGTATCCTTTCCGATATTTAAGACTCTCCATGCAAATGAACCGAGTATAAACCTGTCCCCGATTCTGGATTCATAGACAAACTCCTCATCCACCTCCCCAAGCTTAATACCTTCTTCTGTCTTTACGGCATAAAGCCCTTTATCCGGGATCGTACCGCCGGCAGATACAGCCAGCATCCTGCTGTAGCCGTCTCCTTCCACCCTTTCATGTATCCTGTCATAGAGTATTCTGGGACGCACCGGAAGATCCTGCCTATGCTCATAATCCCCGGCCAGCATAGAAAGCACGGACTTTACATCCTCCTTCGTCAGACTGCGAAACGGCCACGCCCGCGGCAGAATCTCCATTACTTCATCTAAATCACAGCCCCCGCAGACAGCCATAGACACCAGATGCTGAGCCAGAACATCCAGACATTCCACAGGAGGATTGATCTGCTCCACCTCTCCCTGTCTGGCCAGCTGCGCTGTCATGCCGCAGGATATGCATTCTGCCGCCGTTCTCGGAAATAAATACATGACACTGACCCTGCCCGGATTATGCCCTGCCCGCCCAAGTCTCTGCATCGTGCCGGATACCGTGCGCGGACAGCCCACCTGAAGCACCTGGTCAATCTCACCTACGTCGATCCCAAGCTCCATAGAAGATGTCGCACAAAGCAGCCGGAGTCTTCCGTCTCTAAGCGCCCATTCCGTCTCTATCCGCTGCTCCTTGGACAGGCTCCCGTGGTGCACTCGCGCAAACCCTTCTCCTCCCAGAAGGTTCGTATAATACGCCAGCTTTTCCGCATACCTCCTGCCTTCTACAAATGCGATCACACTGCGGCTGCCCTGACAATGCTGGTAGACAAGCTTCCCAAGCTCCTCCCAGACCGGATCCTTCCTGCTTCCTTTTTCCACATCGGCAAATGGTGCCAGAATATCCAGCCGTATTTTCTTTGTCATGACAGGAGCCGCTATGCTCACCTGCTCTGGTGCCAGATATGCCGCAGCTGCTGACAGCGGCTGAATGGTCGCAGACAGTCCGATGCGCTGCAGCCTTCGGTCGCACAGCCTGTCCAGACGCGCCAGCGAAAGCATCAGATGCGCACCCCTTTTTGTATCGATCAGAGCATGTAACTCATCCAGAATAACTGTCTGCGCAGTAGCAAGCACATTCCGCCCGGTCTTGCTGGTGAGCATCAGATACAGTGATTCAGGTGTAATAATCAATATGTGCGGCGGCTTTCTAACCATCCGCTGCCGATCTTTCTGCGGTGTATCCCCTGTGCGTATCCCGATAGAAATCTCGGCTTCCGCGCCGATTCCTTCCAGCGGGCGCTTCAGATTTTCACGAATATCCGCTGCCAGAGACTTTAATGGAGATACATAGATCAGGTACAGATGACCACACAATTCTCCCCGCTGCGCCTGACTTTTCATACGGTCTAAAAACACAAGAAAAGCAGACAGCGTCTTTCCGGTTCCCGTCGGCGCAGATACCAGCACATGGTCTCCGGCTGCAATCATCGGCCATGCTTCCTGCTGAACCATCGTCGGCGCTCCTAATGTATGTTTAAACCATTCTGATGTCTCTTTTCCAAAAAGTCTTAGAACATCCTCCATTGTTTTGTTCCTTTCTATAAATAATCCTGTCATATAAAGAGGCAGATACACAATTTCATTCTCCTCTCTCAGATCACCCGTATGCAGCACATAAGCGGTATGCGTTTGTTCTGCGTATTTTGCTTTAAATTTTTATTTTTCAATTTTATCATACTGACCGCAGACGCTTTTCATCGGGGCGATATTTAAAATTTGCTTCGCAAAATCGCCCCTCACCAGAATCATGTTCTCACGGAACGGGCAGCCAGCGCGCATCCTGACCCATGAATCAATGTCATTAACTTAAGCTTTGCCAGTATGTAACAATTCAGATAACTTGTTACATATTGGCTGAGCGGACGCCGGGTGCGGGGAGCGGTCCTCAGGCCGTGAATAATCACCTTTCTTCCATACATAGTCTGTGCATTTTCTAAAAAAGATTGCAGCATCTGCATATCAATTGTATAATTGTTATTGTGTATCTCCGTTCAAAATGTCCCTAAAACGTCTCTGCAGAGTATATTGCAGTCATTGAATTTGGTTATGAATAGCTTTCGCACTTAAAATTAGTTTCCTAACACCGTATTATACCACGATTTTACAAAAAGGAGAATGATCTAATATGGAAACAAGTACTAATAAACAAAATACTTTGATCACAAAAAATCCGTCGGTTCTTCAATACCGGACATTATGCGCAGATGAACTTAACCGCAATTTATTTCAGCATTTTATCCGGCACCAGACCGTCACGGACTGCTGGAGAAAGGAGAATCATAACTGGGTCATCAAAAGCGCCCCTTTTATCGACGACTGGTCAGAAGACGATTATCAGACTTTAATTACATGTCTTAAAAATACGATTGCTGCCGGAGGCTTTGTATACGCTGCTTTCTATAACGGCTGCTTAAAAGGTTTTACATCTGTAGAAGCGCAGCTGTTTGGCGGAAGACAAAAATATTTAGATTTATCCAGCATTCATGTATCTGAAGACATGAGGGGAAAAGGAATCGGAAAAGCTCTCTTTACAGCCGCAAAAAAATGGGCCAAGCAGCATGGAGCAAACAAGCTATATATATCATCCCATTCTGCTGTAGAAAGCCAAGCATTTTACAAAGCTATGGGATGTGCAGAAGCACAGGTATATAATCAAATGCATGTGCAGACGGAGCCTTATGACTGCCAGTTAGAATGCAGCTTATAAAATACTATATAATTTAAATTATATCTTTTATGCATCAACACAAATCAGCTCAAATATGGAATGCATTCTGAAACTCATGCGGCTGTTGTACTAAGAACAATACAGCAAAATATAGCAGTTCAATATTTTTAGATCTACTGTATCTTAGATGTATTTTCTTAGTGCAACAGCCACATTACTATTTATGATATTCTTCAATGATACACGTATGATTTTCATCACGACCATCCTACTATTTATGATATTCTTCAATGATGCATGTATGATTTTTATCACAATCATCCTTATGGTAATTCACCCCGACCAATAGAATCCTGCCCTTATATCCCTCCAGTGATTTCATATATCGCTGCTTCTTAATCTGCGCAATAGCACCTTCGGCAGACTTATTATATTTAAGCTCAACAACCATCGCCGGTTTGTCAGAAAGCGGTCTGGGAATAAACATAAGATCTGCATATCCTTTTCCGGATGGCATTTCATCAATTATGATATATTCATTCATCGCATGATAATATGCCAGTCTGACTACGTAACGTAATGAATTTTCATCGTTATATTTTAAAATCGACGCATTTGCCATATGAGATTCTTCAATGCCTGCTGCTACTGCATCCGAATCACGATCCCATGTCGCCTGCAGCAGTCTGTCGGATGCCCGTATTGCTTCAATAACCGGAGACCAGTCCGTACCCTCCACAGCTCCTGCAAATGCTTTACGCACTTCCTCGTTTGGAATATAAGCCACCTCGTTTTGTGAATCATAACCAAGATATCCTAGATGAATCAAAACGGTAAGTACATCATCTGCGCTGTTTATCTTTGTCATATCGTTTTCGAAAGTGGCTACATTCACTCTGCAGCGTTCTCCGGCCAACAGCCGTATAATAGCGCTCTTAAGCCCATCCTTATCGATGGTAATATAATATTTCAAAGATTCATAAGCAACCGTACCTGTCCAATAATTATGATACTCCCCATCAAGCATCGCGTTCGTCACAGAATTAGGGCAGTAAATATGTGTAAGACTTTTAAAGCCGTAGCCGTCATACCAGCGCTGTGCCTCATTAAAATCCATATGATATTTTTCACATAGATTCATGACTTCTTCCTGTGTAAAGCCAACATATTCCGCCAGCCGTTTTGGACTTGTCATCGTGTATTCTTTAAAATTATTTAATGCAGATTCATTATTATATCTCTTGATAGGAAGAATGCCTGTCAGATAGGCAAGATTCATAAAGCGCTGCGACTTTTCACCCTTGAATAGTCCTCTGAGAAGATTGATATAGTCATCCTGCGACTTTTTATTATAATTTTCTTCTCTGAAAATCATATCCCATTCATCTATAATGATTACAAAACGATCTCCTGTTTTTGCATTAAGCTCCGCAAGTGTCAATGGCAGAGATGACGCTGTCTGCGTCACAATCTCAGGATAAATATCACGAAGCTCATCTATAACACATTTCTGGAGATACTGGACAAAATCCTCGCATTTTGGCATTGTTATTTTTAATTCTGCAATATCCAGCTGAATCACACAATACTGATTTAGATGCTGCCTGAAATCCTCAGCTGATGCGATCTTACAGCCCCCAAACAGTTCAGCCGAATCACATCCCCTGCTGTAATATGCCGCAATCATCCGGGCTGTGATAGATTTTCCAAAACGTCTGGGTCTGCTGACACATACATAGCGCTGTTCAGAGTTGATTACTTGATTTAAGTATTCCAGCATTCCCGTCTTATCTACATAGATTTGTGAGTAAAGTATTGCTGACGCAAAACTATCATTTCCCGGATTGACATACTGTCCCATTTAATTATCCATTCCTTTCGCTCAGAATCCGGAACAACACACGCAAGCTTCTACATAAATCACATATTTTTTGAATAAACCTGCATGAGCTGTCTGCGCACCTTATTTCTTCCCATACTGCGATGCATTCTGACTGTCCACTTTTTCAAAATCCACCCATACATATGTGCCGTCTTCGATCGTATGCTCCAAATCCTTCTCCGACTTGCCTCCCGCCAGATAAACAGCCATATCTACAGCTGCTTCTCCCTGCCCGGTGCCGGACTGATAGACGGTAAATGCCATCTCGCCTTTTTCAATCGCTTCACATCCGTCTGCCGTGGCATCAACACCTATCACCGGGACAGATTCGAGATCTATACCTGCATTTTTACATGCCTGCACGACTCCAAGCGCCATCGTATCATTATTGCATACTATGCAGTCCGCAGATCTTCCGGTTCTAAGAAACAGTCCAAACAGCTGCTGTGCCTTGTCCCGATCCCAGTCTGCACTGTCTTCAAATACATAGCTGATCTTTTTTCCGCTGGCTGCCAGCACCTTCTTTAACCCTTTTGTCCTTCCTTTTGATGCTGAATGATTTCCCGGCCCTTTAATAATTGCGACTTTAATTTCCTCCATGCCCGAAAGGGCACTCAGCAGATACTCCGCCTGAAATTCCCCCGCGACCTGCTCACTGGAGCCTACATACACATATTTTCCCTCTTCCAGATATTTTTCATCCGGACAGCTGTTAAAAAATACAATCGGCATCTCCTGCGCACTCATCTTTAGCTGAACGGCTGTATCTACAGAAACAGCGCTGCACAAAATGACATCATATCCTTCCGACTGTGCCTTTTTGATCTGTTCCACCTGCTCCTCGATCGAGCCATGCGCATCCGCTACATCCAGCTCAACACCCTCTTTGGCTGCCTTTGCCTTAGCGGCATCTACAATCGTCTGCCGAAAGGTATCTATAGAATTAACAGTCATGAAAATACGGATACCGTTTTTATTCCCCGCCGCACCTTTTCCACAGCCCGCCAGAACAGACAGCAAAAGCGCCATGATACCGAATACTGTACAATATTTATTGAAATGTTTCTTTTTCATATTATCACGCCTCCCCGCCGATCTTAAATCTGGCAACCTGATGATACAGCTCCTGCGCAGATGTCTTAAGTTCTTTTGCCCCTTCTGAAACACTTTCACTATTGCCAGTGATGCTGTCTACCTGCGATACCATTGTCTCTGAAGCTGACAGGATTTCCTCGGAGCTTGCCGCCTGTTCCTGTGAAATAGCCGCTGCATTCGTCGCAACATTATCCACATCTCCTACTTTCCTTATCATTTCCTTAATAAGGCCGTTTACACTATCTATATTATTATATATTTCGTCAAATGTCTTTAACGCCCCTTCTACCAGCACGCTGCTGTCGTTAATATTCTCCACGCTTTCATCCGTCTGTTTAACAGTGTCTTTGACCAGACTGTCAATTTCCTCCACCAGCTTATGAATATCTCCGACGGCATCAGCACTCGTATGGGCCAGATTTCCGATTTCCGATGCAACGACCGCAAATCCTCTTCCTGCTTCTCCTGCCCTTGCAGCTTCAATCGAAGCGTTTAATGACAGCAGATTCGTCTGGTCTGCAATATCTCCGATCATGCCCGTAATCTTTGTAATCTCCTCGGAGGCTTTTCCGACTTTATCGATTGCCTGCTGAAGCTTATTCATCGAGGCATTGATATCTTCCATAGCGCTGCCGACACGCCGCATGTCCGCTTTTCCATTCTTAGATGTCTCTACAGTCTGCTGCATCCTGCTTTCGACCTCATCTCCGTCTTTTTTCGTATCAGCTACGATCATAGCAAGCTCAGAAGCGTTTTCTGCGATCTCATTTACAGACAGCGACAGCTGCTCTACTGTTTCATTCAATTCCCGCATCGATATGCCCTGCTGCCTTGAAGCGTCATACAGCTGGCCGGATATTTCATCACTGTTTCCCGCCTGCAGGTTCAGCCTGTCAGATACTTCATGAATAGATGCTATCATTGCACGCATGGATAGAATAAATGTCTCTACATGCCGGCTCATAATCCCGATCTCATCATGGTTTTTTGTCTGCATCTGGACAGTAAAATCACCTTCTGTCATCGCAGTAATCACATCCGTCAGCTTCTTCACCGGACGGATGACCATATGTACAACCCTTTCAACCAGTACAGCTAAAATCAGTGCGGATATAAGCCCGATGATAATCATCTCAGTCCGTACCGTATTAATATCCGCATATACCACATTTGTCGGAATATATGATACAAGAATCCACTCCGTCCCTTCAATCGGAACCATTGCTGTCATATTCTGATCGATTTCTGAGAGATGATAATCCTGCTCCACGATTTTATCAGCAATATGCTGCATAAATGGATCATCCAGTTCATCCAGCTTCTTAAAAATAAGCGCATGATCCTGATGCGCCAGCACAGAACCGTCATCATTTACTAAAAATGCCTGTGCCTGCTCCATTTCTATAAAACTGTTTACAATAATACTGATCCTCTGCAGGGTAAGGTCTGCCGAAATCACTTTCACAGCGTCTGATCCGTCATCAAGAATACCGGACGCACTGATGACTGCCTCTCCCGCTTCATTTGTATACGCATCCGTAAAGCCCATGTGCCATCTGGTAATGCCCTCCTGATACCATACAGACTGTACGGGGTCTGCTTCCGTCTTCCCCGCGCCCGCCGCTGACATAAGATGACCATTTTCATCCGCGATATAAAGCCCCTGCGGATAATTGTCATGAAAGCCGCAGTAGGCATCTAAAATTCCCTGCATCTGCTGCTGATTTGGCTTTGTCTTCTCAATCGCCTGCTTTACCATCTGAAATGATGACAGATTCTCATTCAGCCACGCTTCGATTTGGTTTGCCTGATTGTTGATCGACGAATTAAGCAGATTTCTAGAATAATTCTGGATAATTCTTCTGGAAATATAGTACGAAAAGCCTACCAGCAATGCCATAATAATAATTACAACCGGCAGAATAACGCCAAGCAGCTTTACCTTAATCGAAACTGTCCGAGTTTTCTTATTCTCTTTCATAATCACACCATTCCTTATTTCATAATTTATCCTGAAGCGTGTTGAATAATACTTCTTTGCAGGGATGATTTTTCAAACACGCTCTAGTGATCCACCGCCTGATTCACGCCATTGCCGCGTTAAAATACCTAATCGATGAACTCATCCGCCAGAATTTCACCTTGCACTGACACGAATCAGTCAGCGCTAAAGTCTGATTTCTGCCTAGACGAAGTACAATGATACAGTTCCTATTCGAAATTTTTCATAAATAATTCCGATATTAAAATTATCTGTATGTTACAAATGTATACCGCATATTAATAACAACTGTTTTTATTATACACTTTTACCAAATTGAAATCAACAATTTTGTAACCCTATCTGAACTGTTACACCAGTATCGCTAACTAAAATTTGTAATAGTTTAGATTAGGGTGTTATATTTATGGATAGCCGGACGCCGGGTGAGGGGAGCTGTTTTTGATAAGCCTTAAAATGAAAACGATATAACGACAATTTTTAACTGTGAATGCTAAACAGAGATCAATGGTCTGATACATCCGTGACAGACAGGATCTTTCATGCAATGCCTGTCATAAACAGCTGATTCTGGCAAACTTTAAGTGATCTTTGGTAAGTGTTCTACAGCGGGCGGAATACTAAGGGCTTCCAGCGTTCTTACAAGGTCACCGACAGACCAGGCGGATTCCCTCTCCTACTGTTTATTGAAAGCATTACGTGAATGCTTCAGCTTCTACTACTCATTGCTTAACGATTAAATCAGACCAAAGGTGATACTCTGCGTTCCATAGCTTTATATAATGATGTTGGTGTCAAAAGATATGGAAGGCTCAAATTGTGTTAATTGAATTAGAATTGAGTCTGATTTTCAATATGATACGCATATTCAAACTCAATTAAAAATCACGCAATTTGCAAATAATTAATACAATTTTTCATCTGCTGACCTTTTGACCCCAGCATCATATAATTAAAATATTTTTATTATTAAGCTTTATCACTATGCTGCTATTTTCATTGTAAGGCTTATGTAAAACAGCCGGGCGAGGGAAACTGGCCGTCTTCCTGCGACGTTGGAGGAATGTTTAGTAATTCTTGGTATTCTGCTCACAAAACAGGCGGCGAAGCCGCAGCGGCACCTTTAGCTTCCGGCATTTAGCCGGGGCGAACTAGGTGCCGCGACCGTACGGTACCACAGTGTAAATGCAGAATGCCTAGAATTACTTAACATTCTGTAAAAGTCACAGGAAGACGGCCAGTTTCCCTCGCCCGGCGTCCGGGTATCCATAATGCAGCTACTGCATTTTCAACTAAACACACTCTTTACTTTTACTTCTCAAATGCTTATAATAGTGATATTTAATATCTTGCAGAAGCTAAAATTTGATTACTGCAAATTTATGCAGAAATTTCAGCAGCCTGCATGAACTCAGATTTAATCGTTACATTGAAACTCTGCCATTCAGTACAAGGAGAATATATGAATATACATGAATCCGCTGAAAACTATTTAGAAACTATTTTGATTTTAAGTAAAGCACTGCCGGTAGTACGATCTGTCGATATTGCCAATGAGCTTGGCTTTAAAAAATCAAGTGTCAGCGTCGCAATGAAAAATCTAAGGGAAAACGGCTATATCACTGTGACCGATGCAGGCTTTATCTACCTGACAGATGCCGGAAAAGAAATCGCAGCAAAAATTTATGAACGACATGAGTTTATATCTGGCTGGCTGCGCAGTCTCGGTGTAGACGAAAAAACAGCTACTGCTGATGCATGTAAAATGGAACACTGCATCAGTTCGGAAAGCTTTTCCGCAATTAAAAAATATGTAAATGAGCATTAAATAAACACTTTAAATATTAGAAGTTGAATTACAAATAAATCAAATCCGCTTTGCGGCCTATTTATACGTACTCTAAAATCAGCTGATAGTATTTTAAAGCTTTTAGCATATTTCATGATAAGCCCGCATAAATTAAAAGCAAGAATAACATCCGCAGGTAGTTTATGTGCAGTATTGCAGGCTTTTATGATCCTTCTGCTAATTTCACGGCAAGGCGGGAGGAGTTTGAACATATCTTACATCAGATGGGGCAGGTTCAGTCGCATCGCGGGCCAGATGGCTCCGGCATCCGATTGACCGCACAATGCGGGCTGTCCCATACCCGACTCTCAATCATTGATCTAAAAAATGGCTCACAGCCCATGACTAAATCACAGGGCGATCACCTCTATCACATTGTATACAATGGTGAAATCTATAATTTAAAAGAACTGCGCCGGGCATTGTTTGAACGTGATGTGATACCAAAGACCTCCTCCGATACCGAAGTCATCCTTTTGTCTTATCTGACCTTCGGCCCTGAATTTGTCCGCCGTCTGGACGGTATCTTCGCATTTGCCATCTATGACGAACGGCATAGAATCTTAACTTTATACCGTGACAGCTTCGGTGTCAAGCCTCTGTTTTACACCATACATAACGGCACTCTGGTCTTTTCATCAGAGCTCAAGGGCCTATACTGCTTTCCGGGCATCACCGCACGGCTTGATAAAAACGGCTTAAATGAATTATTCGGCCTTGGGCCAGCCAGAACTCCCGGCAGCGGCATATTAAAAGACATCTGCGAATTAAAGCCCGGCACCAGCATGACCTGCAGCAGTCTGGGCTTCGTCACACATACCTATTATGAACTAAGCAGCCGCCCGCATGAAGATTCCTATGAAGATACGATTGAAAAGACACGCTTTCTTATTACAGATGCTATCAAGCGTCAGATGATCTCCGACGTGCCAATCTGCACCTTTCTCTCCGGCGGCGTAGACTCAAGCCTTGTTTCATCAGTCTGTGCAGACGAACTGAAGGCTTCCGGTGAGAGGCTTACTACATATTCGTTTGATTTTACCGACAATGATAAATACTTTAAGGCAAACAGCTTCCAGCCGTCTATGGACCGTCCATATGTAAACCAAATGGCAGAATACCTCCAGTCCGACCACCACAATCTGGAATGCGACAACAAGGTGCAGGCTGAAATGCTCTATGATTCCGTAGATGCCCATGATCTGCCGTGTATGGCGGATGTAGACTCCTCACTGCTTTACTTCTGCAGCGAGGTTGCAAAAAACCACAAAGTTGTGCTGACCGGTGAATGTGCAGATGAAGTATTCGGCGGTTATCCGTGGTTTCACAAGGACAGCTTTTTAAACTGCGGTACATTTCCATGGACACCGGACTTATCGCCCCGCAGCCGTCTTCTTCATCCGGACTTACTGGAAGTGTTGGATATGGATCAATATGTGCAGAATGCCTATGAAACAGCTATCAGTGAAATCCCTATCCTGCCGAAGGAAAACGATATCGAGGTCAACCGCCGCAGAATTGGATATTTAAATATTCGCTTTTTCATGCAGACACTGCTTAACCGCATGGACCGCACCAGTATGCATTCAGGATTAGAAGCACGCGTTCCGTTCGCAGACCGTGCACTGGTAGACTATGTATTTAATATTCCTTGGGAAATGAAGGCAAAAGACGGAGTTGTAAAAAATGTGCTGCGTCAGGCGGCACGGTCGCTTTTACCTGACGAAATCTTATTCCGCAAAAAAAGCCCTTATCCTAAAACCTATCATCCATACTACGAACAGCTGCTGAGCAGCCGGCTAAAAGATGTATTGTCACAGCCTGACTGCCCGCTGCTGCCGCTGATTCATATGCCGGCCGTCACACAGTTTCTGGAAAGTCCGAAAGACTACGGCGCTCCCTGGTATGGACAGCTGATGGCAGGACCACAGATGATCGCTTATCTGCTGCAGACAGAGTATTTTTTGCGGAAATACAAAGTAAGCGTTATTATATGATGAAGCTGCCACGGGAAAAGCTGCCCCACCGCATGTGTCTTGCCTAAACCGAATAGTCAAACCTAAGCCCTTATAACCAGTGTACTGGCACGACGATATTTTAACTAACTCTAGAGCGTGTTTGAAAAATGCTTTCCGTGAGATGTACCCACAGGGCATGAT
>CANDMV010000084.1 GCA_947385875.1 uncultured Eubacterium sp.
AATGATTTTTCAAACACGCTCTAGGTGCCGCGACCGTACGGTGCCACAGCGTAAATGCAGAATGCCTAGAATTCCTTAACATTCTGTAAAAGTCACAGGAAGACGGACAGCTCCCCTCACCCGGTGGCAGGGTATCCATAATATAACACGTCTTTGGCAGAACTGTTATCTGCAGGCATCTGCTTTCTGTATAATTATCTTGCAATCTGTCAGAACTCATGCTATAATACGATTATATTTAGGTGCATTTCTAACAAAAGAGATGCACCTTTTTTGTGATAAACCTGTGAAATATGTCGGGCGCATATTGAAATGAACGAAAAAGAGGAGGATAATATGCTTAAAAACGCAATATGGATCACTGGTGCAGAGGGAAGGCTTGGTTCTGCGCTTGTGGAATTGTTAAAGAAAGAAATGGACAATAAGGTCGTCGGCACGGACATGGATGTAGATATTACGGATATGGAGGCGGTGGAGCAGTGCATGAAAGTATATAGGCCCAATATCGTGATTAACTGTGCCAGTATATCAGATACAGACTATTGTGAAAAAAATATGGTTCAAGCGTATAAGGTCAATGCACTGGGGGCGAGAAATCTGGCGGCGGCATCTAGGAGCGCGAACGCGAAGATCATCCAGCTTTCGACAGACGATGTATTCAGCGGGCTGGCTTTAGGACATCTGACCGAATTTGACGTGCCGGATCCGCAGTCTGTATATGGCAAATCCAAATATGCCGGAGAAAATTATGTCAAAGAATTAAATCCAAAGCATCTGATCGTCCGCAGCTCATGGGTATATGGTGCGGCGCATGAAGGTGCAAAGGAGGACTATTTTTCATACGTAGTCAGTCATGGAAAAAGCAGCACACCGTTTGAGGCGCCGCTAGACCGGATCGGCAGTCCGACGAGCGCGGATGTGCTTGCAGACTTTATCTGCTGTCTGTTGGATAAGACAGAGTACGGCGTCTATCATGCTTCCTGTGAGGGCATGTGTTCCAGACACGAATTTGCCACTGCGATACTGGCATTGATGGGTTATGATACAGAGCTGGCAAAGGGATATTTTTCTGTGGAAAACAGGGGCCGTATCTCGATTATTCTGGAAAATCTGATGATGAAGATGACTGAAATCTACGTTATGCCGCAGTGGTTTGACGAGCTGAAGACTTATATAGAAAAAGCGAAGGAACAGCAGTAATCCAAGGATAGACTGTGTAAAGAATTGCAGTAATCTAAGGATAGACTGTGTAAAGAATTTGCACAATAAGTATAAAAAAGTATTAGAAAGAAAAAATAGGAAGAACGTATAAATTGTTACGAATCATGGGGTGGAAATGTGCATAGACTGTGCATTCTGTGCACAGCGTGCATGATACGAGAACATGATTCAGGAGAGAGGGGAGATTTTGTGAAGCAGATCTTAAATGCCGTCTTGAATCGTAACGAAACCTATATAGACTAAATAAAAAACATGTAAACTGGGAGGGAAAATATGCAGGAAGAAGGAAATCGAAAAAAGAACAGAAGTGATAAAAAGAAAATCGGGCTGACAACGATGATTTTTATCGGGCTGATCGGCGGGCTGATTGTGGGCGTAGTTTTGAATCTGTTTGTACCGCATTCAGCGTTTCGAGATGCTGTTTTAGTGGATGGTATTTTTTATGTAGTGGGCAACGGGTTTATCCGGCTGATGAAAATGCTTGTGGTACCGCTTGTCTTTTGTTCTCTTGTCTGCGGAAGCTCTGCGATTGGGGATACGAAGTCGCTTGGCAAGGTAGGCGGCAAGACGATTGTATTTTATCTTCTGACGACTGCTCTTGCAGTAACAGTGGCTATTTCCGTGGCTACAGTGGTAAAGCCCGGAGTGGGACTGGATATGTCTTCCATTGAGACAGGTGAGTCTGCAGTTGCTGAAAGTGTATCGGTTGCGGATACAATTCTAAACATTATACCAGAGAATCCGATTGGCGCACTGGCAGACGGTACGATGCTGCAGATTATTCTGTTTGCGCTGCTGATCGGCGTGCTGCTGGCCAAAATGGGAGAACGTGCTGAGCTGATTGCCAATCTATTTAACCAGTGCAATGAACTGATGATGGAAATGACGAACCTTGTCATGAGTCTGGCTCCGATTGGTGTATTCTGCATGATTGCGAAGACGTTTGCGAATCTGGGATTTGATGCGTTTGTGCCGCTTTTAAAATATATGGGCAGTGTACTGCTGGGGCTGCTGATTCAGTGTCTGGTAGTTTATATGCTTCTGCTTGTAATATTTACCAGGCTGAATCCGGTTCGGTTTATCAAAAAGTTTTTTCCGGTTATGGCATTTGCGTTTTCCACATCGACATCCAACGCGACGATTCCTATGAACATCGATACGCTGGAGGAACGTATCGGCGTATCCAGGAAGATTTCTTCTTTTACAATACCGCTGGGCGCAACGATCAACATGGACGGCACATCGATTATGCAGGGTGTAGCAGTCGTATTCGCGGCACAGGCGTATGGGATGCAGCTTGGGCCGAAAGGCTATCTGACAGTGATTGCAACTGCGACGCTGGCATCGATTGGTACAGCGGGGATTCCTTCCGTCGGACTGGTGACGCTTTCAATGGTATTTACAGCGGTCGGACTTCCGGTGGAAGCGATTATGCTGATTATGGGCGTTGACCGTATTCTGGATATGGTTCGTACGGCGGTAAATATTACCGGGGATGCAGTGTGTACGACGATTGTGGCACATCAGAATGGTGATCTGGACAGAGAAGTGTTCAACAGAATGGAGGAATCAAATGCATAAAAAATTACTTCGCACAGCAATGATACTGACCGTTCTCGTGTCGGTTCTGATGTGCGGCTTCTGGGGCTGCGGCAGGCAGACATCAGAGCACTCAGACGGGCAGGCAGAACCAGATATGCAGGAGGAAGCCGCGGTAAATGAGAAGCTGATTCAGACGATTAAAGAACGCGGGTATCTGCTGGCGGGATGTAAGATGGATGTGCCGGATCTGAGCTTTTATGATGATAAGACGGATACATGGTCCGGACTGGAAGTAGAGCTTGCTTATCAAACAGCGGCCAGGCTGTTCGGAGTGAGCGTGGACGAGGCAAAGGAACAAGAGCTGGTACATTTTATAGGCGTGACAGTAGCGGACCGGGAGGAAAAGCTCGAACAAGATGAGGTGGACTGTCTGTTCGCTACTTATACGATTACAAAAGAGAGAAAACAGAAATTCGCGTTTTCAGACAGCTATTATACGGATTATATCGGGCTGATGGTAAAGACATCCGGAACGGACACCAATTCTCTTGGTACGAGTGATATTCGTTCCATCGCGGATCTGGATGGGAAAAAAATCGGCGTAGCGAAAAACGCGACGACTCGCAGTACTTTTTTAAATTATATGGATACGATGAACAGTATTAAAACAGCTCCGATTTTTTTTGAGTATCACAGCTATGAAGCGCTGTTTGGGGCGCTGAAGGAGGGAACGATTGATGTGATGGCTGTGGATGTGAGCATTTTAAACGGCTATGTGGATAATTCTACAGCGATTTTAAGCGACCGCTTTGGCGGGCAGCAGTATGGCGCGGCAGTGCGCAGGGAGAATGCGAAGCTGCTGGACTATGTGAATGAAGCGATCCGGCCGAAAGAGTCTTAAGGTCTGACGGCTTCTGGTTAATTTTCTAATCATTTGTTGACGTGCATGGTTAGAATGGTTAAAATATGGTTAGAATCTTTTTAGGAGGCGATCAGATGGTTTATCAAGAAAGCGAGACCGTGGAACTGAAGTCTGTTGTAGTGGATGACATCAAGAAAGAGATTATTGCGTTTGCAAATTGCGAAGGAGGGAAACTGTATATTGGCGTTTTGGATGACGGAACTGTGGTTGGTCTGGATGACCCGGATGGAGCGGCTTTGAAGGTCAGTAATATGGTACGGGATGCAATCAAACCAGATTTGACGATGTTCCTGCATTATGAGACTATGGATGAGAACGGAAAACAGATTGTTGCCATTGACGTGCAGCAAGGAACAGAACGCCCATATTATATCGCAAAAAAAGGATTGCGCCCGGAAGGCGTGTTTGTCCGTCAGGGATATTCCTCTGTCCCGGCTACTAACACAGCCATTCGGCGTATGATTAAGGAGACAGATGGAGACTATTTTGAAGAAATGCGGTCTCTGGAACAGGACTTAACCTTTGAGGCTGCAAAACAGGAGTTTTCCGAAAGGAATATATTGTTTGGAGAGGCACAGATGAAAACCTTAGGCATTATGACCCGTGACGGTGTTTATACGAATTTAGGATTCTTGCTGTCCGACCAGTGTGTGCATACGATTAAAGCAGCAGTCTTTCAGGGAACTGCCCAAAATGAATTTAAGGATCGGAAAGAGTTTTCCGGTTCCCTGTTTCGGCAGATGAATGAAGTATATGATTACATTGACTTTCGGAACCAGACGCATTCTTCCTTTCAAAAATTACGTCGGATTGACCAAAGAGACTATCCGGAAACTGCTGTCAGGGAGGCGCTTTTGAATCTGCTTGTGCACCGCGAATATTCTTTCCGTGCCAGCACATTTATTAGCCTTTATGCGGACCGGATTGAATTTACTTCGATAGGGGGTCTCGTAAGTGGAGTAACCTTAAAGGATGTCATGATGGGTATCTCCGTATGCCGAAATGTTAAGCTGGCGAATGTATTCTACCGTCTGGAACTGATTGAGGCTTATGGAACAGGAATTCTAAAAATTATGAATTCTTATGCGGGAACCGGAAAGAAACCTAAAATTGAAACTTCTGACAATGCTTTTAAGATCATCCTTCCAAATCTGAACGTACAAAAACCGGATGCCTCCCCGTCTAAAAACAGCATGGAGGAAGATGCAGTAATTGCTTTGGCAAAAGAACAAGAGACTTTCACAAGAAAAGACGTGGAAAAGGCGCTGGGGATTAGCCAGACAACCTGCGGACGGTTATTGAAACAGATGATTGGAATAGGGCAGCTTGTTCAAGAAGGAAGAAGCAGAAATACACATTATCGCCTTGCAGAGTAAAAAAATATATTTTAGGAAAATGATGATACAAAAGCTTATTGACGCAAAAAACCAGCTGTGTTACTCTGTTAGTTAGAGTACGCAGCTGGTTTTTATAAAATCAGCTGACATTTTGGAGGAAGCTTAGATTATGGAAAATGAAAGTACATCCAGAAATTTTATTGAAATGGAAATTGACAAAGATCTCGCGCAGGGGGTATATGACTGCGTCTGTACGCGGTTTCCGCCGGAGCCGAACGGGTATCTGCACATCGGCCATGCGAAGTCCATCCTGTTAAACTATGGCATTGCAAAGCAGTATGGCGGTACCTTCCATATGCGTTTTGACGATACAAATCCTACGAAGGAAAAAATAGAGTTTGTAGAGTCGATCAAAGAGGATATACAGTGGCTTGGCGCAGACTGGAAGGATAAGCTGTTTTTTGCTTCAGATTATTTTGAACAGATGTATGAAGCAGCGGTGAAGCTGATTAAAAAAGGTCTGGCCTATGTCTCAGACCTGACCGCAGAACAGATGCGGGAATACCGGGGGACGCTGACGGAGCCAGGCAGGGATGATCCGAGCCGTGACCGCAGCGTAGAAGAGAACCTTGCATTGTTTGAAGATATGAAAAATGGAAAATATCAAGACGGCGAGAAGGTTTTAAGGGCAAAGATTGACATGTCATCCGGGAATATCAATATGCGGGATCCGGTGATTTACCGTGTGGCACGCATGACACATCATAATACGGGAGATAAGTGGTGTATTTATCCGATGTATGATTTTGCGCATCCGATTGAGGACGCGATCGAAGGAATCACGCATTCTCTGTGTACCTTAGAGTTTGAAGACCACAGGCCGCTTTATGACTGGGTTGTACAGTCGCTGGAATATCCAAAGCCGCCGCGCCAGATTGAGTTTGCAAAGCTGTATCTGAATAATGTCGTGACTGGCAAGCGGTACATTAAGAAGCTGGTAGAAGACGGCATTGTAGATGGCTGGGATGATCCCAGACTGGTGTCTATTTCAGGGCTTCGAAGGCGCGGCTATACGCCGGAATCCATACAGCGGTTTATAGAACTGTGCGGGGTATCCAAGGCGCAGAGCACGGCGGATATAGCGATGCTTGAGTATTGCATCAGGGAGGATTTGAAGCTGAAAAAGCCGCGTATGATGGCGGCAGTTGACCCCGTGAAGGTAGTGATTGACAATTACCCGGAGGGACAGGCAGAGTACCTTGAGGTAGAAAATAATATGGAAAACCCAGAGCTCGGCGTACGTACTGTGCCGTTTTGCAGGGAGCTTTATATTGACGGTGCGGACTTTATGGAAGAGCCGCCGAAGAAATATTTCCGCCTGTTTCCGGGCAATGAAGTACGGCTCATGCAGGCTTATTTTATAAAATGCACGAGTTACGAAAAGGATTCAGACGGCAGGGTGTCTGTCATTCATTGTACGTATGATCCGGCATCTAAAGGAGGAAACAGCCCGGATGGAAGGAAGGTCAAAGGTACCATTCACTGGGTGGCAGCGCCGTTTGCGGCGAAAGCTACGGTACGTCTGTTTGAAAACCTTGTAGATGAAGAGAAAGGGGTGTATAATAAAGAAGACGGCAGTCTGAATCTGAATCCAAATTCATTGATTGAGAAGAATTGCTATGTAGAACAGGCGCTGGCTGATGCGAAGGCTTATGACAGCTTTCAGTTTGTGAGAAATGGATTTTTCTGTGTGGATGCCAAGGATTCTGCAAAAGAACATCTGGTGTTTAACCGTATTGTATCATTGAAGAGTTCTTTTAAGCTGCCGGTTTCTTAACCAGATGGATGAAGGAAGCTTGTTAGTGCGTGCCATTATGTATGAAGCTGCAATACCGGCTGTTTTGGTTCCGGCTGCAGCGTACAGCATTGGTAGTGAGTTGTTTTGTGTCGTGGTCTTTAGCTGTCAGGGATGTTATTTGAATGCATACCATCCTGTATATTGGAGGCTGCTGCGCGATCAGAAAGGTTAAAGGATAAAATATGTCAGTATTATACGACGAAGAAGAAGAAAAGAAATATTTATTTGTAAAGAGGGTTGACTGCACGAACTGCCAGAGGCAGTTTAACGATATCAGGGTTTTGAACAGCAAGCTGCGCCGCAAGGAGTCAGACCAGGACTTAAGGCCGCGGTTTCAGTTTATCGATTCTTTGAAATATGGCGTGACGGCGTGTCCGTTCTGCGGATATTCTGCGCCTATAAAGAGTTTCGACCATCTGACATCGCTTCAGCAGAAACGGCTGCGTGAGAAGGTGACCTCACAGTTCATGCCGCGTGAAGATTCAAATGATACGATACTGGATTATGCGACGGCAATCACGCAGCATGAGCTGGCGCTGGTCTGCGCGATCAGTATGGAGCAGCCCGTTAGTGAACAGGGCTACTTATACCTTCAGCTTGCGTGGCTGCTGCGCGGCAGGATTGAAGAGGCGCAGGCAGAACAGGGGCTGGCGACACCGGAATTGATGCAGCAGCTGAAGGATAAGGAAGAGCGTTATTATAAGCAGGCATATGATTTACTTTCTCAGGCAGCAACTCAGGAAAATTTTCCAATTTGCGGCATGGATTCAAATACATTTGACTATCTGCTTGCGGTAATGAGTTTTCGGTTTAAAGAATATGATCTGGCGACAAGATACTGCGGAAGTATCGTTCAGACAAGGGGAGTCAGCGCGAAGCTGAAGGATAAGGCACTGATGCTGAAGGATGATATTATAGCAGCTAAGAAAGCGGAAGAGGAGGCGGGTTCGGTCAGTGAATGAGCTCTTAATTGATCTGGATTTCAATGCAAAGACAGCGCTTTATGAGCAGATTTATGAATCGATCCGGCGTGATATTATGGACGGCAGTTTTTCCCGTGGGGAGAGACTGCCGTCTGCGCGTCAGCTGGCGGCAGGCCTTCAGGTGAGCCGGAGTACAGTGGATGCTGCTTATGCGCAGCTGGTCAGTGAAGGCTATCTGATGTCAAAACGAGGCAGCGGCTTTTATGTCTGTGATATTGGCGAGCTTTATAATCTGTCGCAGTATGCTGTGCAGGATGAATGGAAGGATGATAGGGCATATACCGGGAGGACTTCTGGGTATCAGTATGCCGGGCATGATGAAAGCATAGGAGATAGAGAGGAAGACGCAGAAAGTTCTGGAAATCAGTATACGCTTCAGGATGAATGGAAGGGGAATGGAGCGCAGATCAGAGGAGAATCTGGATATCTGGCTGAACATAGGAAATGGAAGTATAATTTTCTGCCTGGACAGATTGAAAGCAGTGGATTTCCATATAATGCATGGAGAAAGTCTGCAAAAGAAGCTCTTTTAGAATTAGAGACCAGAGGGGAGCTTTTGTCAGCGGGACACCCGCAGGGAGAATATGAGCTTCGCAGGGCGATTGCAGCCTATCTTTACCGGGCAAGAGGGGTACGCTGTATGCCTGAACAGATGATTATCGGGGCAGGAAATGAATATCTGCTGCAGCTGCTGGGGCAGATTCTGGGCGGGCCCCGCTGTGTTGCAATGGAGAGCCCGACTTATCTGCAGGCGTATCATACGTTTTGCAATATAGGATATGAGGTGTCAGCTGTGCCGATGGATTTAAATGGAATGCGTGTAGAGAAAATCCCAAAGGACGGCGTCACCCTTGCCTATGTGATGCCCTCTCATCAGTTTCCATTAGGATGTGTCATGCCGCTTGGACGCAGGATGCAGCTTCTGGCATGGGCGGAGGGAAGAGGAGACTGCTATATCATTGAGGATGACCACGACAGCGAATTTCGTTATAAAGGCAGGCCGATTCCATCTCTGCAGGGAATCGCGCATATGGACAGAGTGATCTATCTGGGCACATTTTCCAACAGCATCATGCCGTCTATACGTATCAGCTATATGGTGCTTCCGCCGCAGCTGGTGAAGGTATATCATAGGAAGTGCGGGTTTTATGCATCTACAGTGTCACGCATTCAGCAGATGAGCGTATGCAGGTTTATAGAGGCCGGCTGTTTTGAACGCCATTTGAATAAAATGCGCGGGATTTATAAGACAAAGCATGACCAACTGCTCCAGCTGTTAAAAAATAGACTGTGGGTACGCAGGATCTATGGAGATTATGCGGGACTGCATATGGCGGTGGAGTTAGACTGCTGGCTGACGGAGACAGAGATTATTCGCCGGGCGGCTGAAAAAGGACTGTTGGTGCAGGGAATGACAGACTGTTATATTGCAGGGTCAAAAAAGCCGGACAATAATCCGGTGCTGCTGCTGGGATTTGGCAGTTTAGAGGCTGAACAGATCAGAGAAGGGGTGGAGGTTTTGGAAATGAGCCTGCAGACTGCTATGTAATATGAATATTGAATGAATAAGCCGCCTTTAGTATTCGAATTGTGGGAGTGTCATAAGTTTGCCGGATTATGAATATATCCCAGACTTTCGTTTGATAAAAGCAGGTCATGGAACTGTTCCATTAATTCCCTGTTTGGGATAAAAACGGCTCCATTTTTATAGGTTAACAGGCCGTATACAACCATCGCAGAGTAATTGCGGATATAATAGAAAATCTCATCATAAGGCTCCGAACTTCAAAAGTTTAAAATAGGGATAAGCAGCAGTTTTTAATATATGATAATGAAGTATCCCAAATTTATAAGGCGTACCAGCAGGGCATGAGATAGCGGGTGCACCTTTAAATATGAGATACATTCTCCACAAAGTGTGAAGCACATATTTTTCAAACACGTTCTGGCCAGAAAGCGGCTGTGCTGCAAAAAGTAACGGCATCCGGCCCGTTGAAAGTTCGCCTTTGGCGAAAGGCCGGATGTCCTCACCAGACAGCGGGTCTGGTGAGGGTGTGGAAAGTAACATTCTTTTCATCATCTTGGACATTAGCGGGATTCCCATTCTCGTTCCCAATCTGGCTGCTTATTTTTTAAATGCAGCTCTCTTGCGCTGGGTAGGGTCTAAGATCCGCTTGCGTATCCGAATGTTCTGCGGAGTTACCTCCAGCAGCTCGTCAGTATCGATAAAATCCAGAGCCTGCTCTAAGCTTAAGATGCGTGGCGGTGTCAGTGTCAGCGCTTCGTCAGCGCTGGAAGACCGTGTATTGGTCAGATGTTTTTTCTTGCATACATTCAGCTCGATGTCTTCGGATTTTGCACATTGTCCGACAACCATGCCGGAATACACGCGTTCGCCCGGGCCGATAAACAGCTGGCCGCGTTCCTGCGCGCTGAACAGTCCATAGGCGACGGAAGTGCCGGTCTCAAATGCAATCAGGGAGCCCTGCTTACGGTACTGTATATCGCCGCGGTATTCGTCATAGCCGTCAAAAATCGTATTAATAATGCCGTTGCCCTTGGTGTCTGTTAAAAAGTCGCCGCGATAGCCGATGAGTCCGCGGGAAGGGATGCGGAATTCGATGCGGGTATATCCTCCGGCGATGGAATGCATGTTCTGCATTTCTCCTTTTCGCTGGCACAGCTTATCTATGACAGCTCCGGTAAATTCATCCGGGACATCCACATAGGCGATTTCCATAGGCTCTAGCTTTTTGCCATGTTCATCTGTCTTATATAAGACCTCGGCTTTGCTGACGGCGAATTCGTAGCCCTCTCGGCGCATGTTTTCAATTAAGACAGATAGATGGAGCTCACCGCGGCCGGACACCTTGAAGCTGTCTGTGTCGTCGGTTTCTTCTACACGCAGGCTGATATCTGTATTCAGCTCACGGAACAGACGGTCTCGCAGGTGGCGGGATGTGATATATTTGCCTTCTTGTCCGACAAGCGGGCTGTCGTTTACGATAAAATTCATAGCGATCGTTGGCTCTGAAATCTTTTGGAATGGAATTGCAGACGGGTTTTCCGGTGCGCAGATCGTATCTCCGATGTGAATATCCGCGATGCCGGAGATTGCAACGATCGAACCGATGTCGGCTTTTTGTACATCCACCTTGCTTAGGCCGTCAAATTCATACAGCTTGCTGATTTTTACTTTTTTATGCTTGTCCGGGTCATGATGATTGACGACGACTGCTTCCTGATTGATTTTCAGGCAGCCGTTATCTACTTTGCCGATGCCGATGCGGCCTACATATTCATTATAATCGATGGTGCTGATTAGTACCTGAGTATTTTCATCCGGGTCGCCCTCCGGGGCAGGAATGTAGTCGATGATCGTTTCGAACAGCGCGGTCATATCTTTATGCTCGTCATTTAAATCCTTTATGGCATAGCCTTCTTTTGCGGAGGCATAGATAAACGGGCAGTCAAGCTGCTCATCTGAGGCATCGAGATCCATAAACAGCTCCAGTACTTCATCGATGACTTCGTCAGGACGGGCTTCCGGGCGGTCTATTTTGTTAATGCATACAATCACCGGCAGGTCAAGTTCAAGAGCTTTCATCAGCACGAATTTTGTCTGAGGCATGGCGCCTTCAAAAGCGTCAACGACTAATACGACACCGTTGACCATTTTTAAGACACGCTCTACCTCTCCGCCGAAGTCTGCATGTCCCGGCGTGTCGATAATGTTGATTTTTATATCTTTATAAAAAATGGCTGTATTTTTGGAGAGGATTGTGATCCCGCGCTCCCGCTCTATGTCATTCGAGTCCATGACACGCTCCTGAACTTCCTGATTCACGCGGAATACGCCGCTTTGTTTTAATAATTCGTCTACGAGAGTTGTTTTTCCGTGATCGACATGGGCGATGATTGCGATATTACGGACATCGTCTCTTGTGATTTTCATAATATATCCTTCTTTCTAGGCCATTAATAGAGATTGCAATGACGCTCAAATTATTGTATCATATTTTAAGAGGAGCGCAAGAATTTTTGTCAGTAAGCAGCTATTTTAGGCGATATGTCAAAAAAATTTATAGGATTAGAGCGAAATATAGAAAAGTTTTTCGAATTTTTTGGAAACGATGTGTTATCGACATGAAATGAGAAGTTTTTTAGAATGGGCATGATAAATTCTGTCTTGTGAATGAGCGCGCTGCCGGTTCATAGAAAGACAGACTGCTTATAGTCTTATCGTGAAGCGAATCATGCAATTATGTTCTAAACGCAGCGGCAGGAGAATACATTAATTAGTAGCTAAAATCAGTTCGGCATGCAGGACTGAAGATTTTATGCATCATATGCATAAGTCATGGGATACCTATAAGAGCGCCCCGCATGCAAGGGGAGGTAAAGTACATAAAAAGAAAACCAACTGTCACATTTGAAAAGAGGAAGGGAGAAATAAATTCATGGCAGATAAAATATTTGAAAACAACCAGGTAACTATAGCAGGCAGGATCGTATCTGACTTTGAGTTCAGCCACGAAGTATATGGAGAAGGATTTTATATGGTCGATGTGTCTGTAAGCAGGCTGAGTAATTTTGTGGATTATATTCCAGTTATGATTTCCGAGCGGCTTGTTGATACCACACAAAGCTACATAGGAAAGTACATCTATGTAACAGGCCAGTTCCGTTCTTACAACCGCCACGAAGAGAAGAAAAACCGTCTGGTATTGTCCGTATTTGCCAGAGAGCTGGAATTTATGGAGCAGGAAGAAGAGGACGTAAAGAGTAATCAGATCTTTTTAGACGGTTATATCTGCAAAGAGCCGATTTACCGCAAAACTCCGCTTGGCCGTGAAATTGCTGACTTATTGATCGCTGTCAACCGTTCTTATGGAAAATCGGATTATATTCCTTGTATCTGCTGGGGAAGGAATGCGCGTTTCGCGTCCGGCTTTACGGTTGGCTCGCATGTACAGGTCTGGGGCAGAATACAGAGCCGTGAATATGTCAAAAAACTGAATGAGATTGAGACTGAAAAGCGGGTCGCATATGAAGTATCGGTCAGCAAGATTGAATATCTGGATGATAAAAGTTATTAAAATGTCTGATTGTGTAGAAGAGATGTAGTGAATATATTTGTGTGCGGCTTTGCTAAAGTCGAACTGTTACACAAGTTTTTGGAAAATATTAACAAAATATTATAAAAAAATTGCATTTTGCACGAAGGTGTGGTATCTTATAGGAATCTGAAGCAGGTAGGAACGTATAAAGCGCTCCAAGAAGGAGGATATTATGGATTCAGGCAGGGTTCAGATTTATTATGGGGATGGCCGCGGAAAATCAACCGCCGCATTGGGATGCGCGCTGCAGGCAGCGAGCGCAGGCAGAAATGTGTTTATCATCCAGTTTTTAAAGGGAAGGATGGGAATGGAGTCTGCAATCATGCAGCGGCTAGAGCCAGAGATTAAGGTATTTCATTTTGAAAAATCAGAGGAACGGTACGAAGAGCTGTCCGAGCAGGAAAAGATCGAGGAAAACAGAAATCTTAAAAACGGCGTGAATTTTGCCAGAAAGGTTCTTTTGAATGACGAATGCAGCCTGCTGATACTGGATGAGCTGTTAGGAGTCATTGACAACGGCGTGGTGACAAGAGAAGATGTCGAAGCTTTGTTTCGGGCAAAAGCAGAAGAGACACAGATTATTGTGACTGGACGGAATCTGCCGGATTATCTGCGCGAAATTGCGGATGAAGTGAACTTTATCCGGATGGAAAAGCGGGAAGCCTCAAACTGACATGGGCGTGATTGAAAACAGCATTCGAGATTTTTATCTGGAATTGGTTGACATACTACACAAAACAGTGTTATAGTGAACACATGATATTTGAAATAATTGCAGTTGAATAAAGTGGATAGAGGTTGCGTAATCCATCAGTAGCACATTGGATGTGACAGGCACAAAAGAAGGTCTGCGAAAGGGGAGAACGCCGAAAGAATAAGGGTCCTGAACCCATATTCTTGGGCATGGGGTAAATAACTCCATGACTGTCATCTGGGCACGCCTTAATCTGCACAGTGCAATGCATGAAAGGGAGCGGCCCTTTATTTGTCTGGTTTGGCAGTGCAGAGCACATTGGATGTGGTATGCCTTGTGTTTAGATGGGGCGCTATCAGATTTATGTAAAGCATGATATTAAAGCCGGCTCATCTGGGCCGGTTTTTGTTATACTTACAAGCGATGAGGCTTTTCGTTACAGCGCAGTACTTTGCATTAACTGCAAAGTACGTAAGAACGTGTAAATTATGCCAAGAGGGAATCCGTTCTACACTCCGTTTCGATCCGTTCTAAACAAGCGCCACTGGCGCTTAGAACTTCTTCGCCAAAGGCGAACTTTCAATGAGCCGGATTCTGTTACAGTGAAGCCGACTGTAACGATATTTCGCTTGTGAGTCGGCGCTGCCGGTATTTTTGCACGTCGGTATATGTGAAAGATTTTTGAAATGGGAAATGGTATGTCAAGAACTAGGAGGAATGAATATGGCAATTTTTAAGGGAGCAGGTGTAGCGATTATCACACCTATGAAAGAAAATCTGGATGTTAATTATGAAAAACTGGAAGAAATCGTAAATGAACAGATTGAAGGCGGTACAGATGCGATTATCATCACGGGGACGACCGGAGAAGCTTCTACGATGACCGAGGTGGAGCATCTGGATGTAATCCGCGCCTGCGTAGAATTCACAAAGCATAGGATCCCGGTAATCGCAGGTACAGGATCGAATTGTACAAAGACGGCGGTTTATCTGTCACAGGAAGCAGAAAAAGCAGGCGTTGACGGGCTGCTTATCGTCACGCCGTATTATAACAAGGCTACACAGCAAGGGCTGATCGCTCATTATACACAGATCGCTCAGGCAGTAAAGACTCCGATCATATTGTATAACGTGCCGGGAAGGACCGGCTGCAATCTGCTGCCGGAAACTGTCGCAGATCTTCATAAAAATGTAGAAAATATCGTAGGATTAAAAGAAGCGACCGGAAACATGGCCCAGGCTTCGAAAACACTCGATCTGACAGACGGAAAAATCGATATGTATTCCGGCGAAGACGGACTGGTGCTGCCTCTTTTAGCAATCGGAGCTCTCGGCGTGATCTCTGTATGGTCGAATGTCGCGCCGGCAGATGTACATAATCTGTGTCAGAGCTTTTTTGACGGAGATCTGGATACGGCGCGCAAAATCCAGAGGAAAGGGCTTCCTCTTATTGAAGCTTTGTTTTCAGAAGTCAGCCCAAGCCCGGTAAAGAAGGCGATGAATCTGATGGGTAAGGACGTAGGCTCCCTGCGTGCGCCGCTGTGTGAGATGAGTGAGGCAAATGCGAAGAAGCTGGAAGAGGTTATGAAAGTATACGGGCTTTTATAATCATTCAGTCAAATCATTTATGCGGGCGGTATCAGGATTGGCAGCAGCGAGTATAATTTTTGTACTGAATGGGCAAGCTTGAAAGGGAGACGTAAATGGCTTCTTTGAAGCTGTAGTGGAGCCGAAGGCTGAACTGTAATCTTTTGAAAGCATGATGTAGTGGAGCCGAAGGCTGAACTGTAATCTCTTGAAAGCATGAGTACATAAGATGGAGGAAAAGAACATGACGAAGGTGATTATCTACGGCTGTAATGGAAAGATGGGGCAGGTCATTACCGGCATCTGTCAGGAAGACAGTGAGCTTGAGATTGTGGCAGGCGTTGATGTATATGACGGGATCAAAAATCCTTATCCGGTGTTTGCGAATATCGCAGACTGTGATCTGGCAGCGGATGTTATCATTGATTTTTCAAATGCGCAGGCGGTGGATGCTTTGCTAGATTATTGTATGAATAAACAAGTGCCGGTTGTATTGTGCACGACCGGATTATCAGACGCGCAGCTTGAAAAGGCGCGGCAGACCGCCGAAAAGACAGCCGTCTTAAAATCGGCGAATATGTCGCTTGGAATTAATACACTGATGGACCTGCTGAAGAAGGCTGTCAAAGTGCTGGCACCGGCAGGTTTTGACATTGAAATAGTAGAAAAGCACCATAATCAGAAGCTGGATGCTCCAAGCGGTACTGCGCTTGCACTCGCAGACAGCATGAATGAGGTCATGGAAGAATCCTATGCCTATCAGTATGACCGTACCAAAGAGCGCAAAAAGAGAGAAAAGAGCGAGATCGGCATCTCTTCTGTACGCGGCGGCAATATCGTAGGAGAGCATGAGGTGATATTCGCTGGAACAGATGAAGTGATTACATTTAAGCATACGGCGCATTCAAAGGCGGTTTTTGCAAAAGGGGCGGTAGAAGCTGCAAAGTACCTGGCGGGGAAAGAAGCCGGGATGTATGATATGGCAGATGTGATAGCGGCGAAATAGTTTGTATGATAAAGTATTCCGTATTTATACTCACGAGCGATAAAATTTTCCTGCAGCTTCTTGCAATGACGCTCGTGAGCCGTCGTTATAGGCAAATTTCATTGCTTGTCAGTATATATTCGCGAGCACTATGATCTGCCAGACCTGCATATGCCCGCGAGCATCAATGAATCTGGAAAACTGTGCCCGCGGGTATTTATGTGATAAGGATTTTGAATGCGGGATGCTTTTTATGCCCGCGAAGGTTAAGATTTGCCAAGGTTATCGCCCATATATGCCCGCGAACATTCATGTATTTGGAAAATTTTTTCGTTCGCGGGTATAACATGAAATGTCACCAACCATGAAGGCCCCAATATAGCAACAAGGGACAGTGCATTTCAGGAAATTAGTGAATATGCGTTTTTCTGTGAATGGTCAGATATTCAGCATTTTAGCAATTTCTGAGAAGTTGATAAACAAATCGTCATAGATATTGACTTTGATAATGGCATCAAAAGGATACGGAACGCTTATGATATTATCCTCAAAGTAATTTAATGTGATTGTTTTTCTGTGCGGGTCTACAATCCAGTACTCACGCACGCCATGGTTCTTGTAGTAGTAGAGTTTGCGGATATAATCATCTGCCGGATTGCTTGGTGATACGATTTCAATGATAAAATCGGGAGCACCGTTGCAGCGTTTCCCGTCTAGCTGATTTTTGTTGCAGATAATCATAATGTCAGGCTGAACGATTGTAAGCGGCTTGTCTGACAGTTTCACATCAAAAGGTGCACTGAATACCTGGCAGGGGCCTTTTTTGTTTTTGATATAATTGTAGATGATGTTAGACAACTCCATAGAGATTGTCTGGTGTATCTGTGACGGGCTGGCCATATCATAGACAATATTTTCATACACTTCTATCCGCCTGTTTTCCGGAAGGGCTTCGTATTTTTCCAGAGTGATTGTTTCCGGTTGCGGCTGGAATGCTGGCGGCATGGTATTCATCTCCTTTCCGATCTTATAATATGCCGCCGCAATGGATTTTCTACATATACGGCGGTCAGCATTTTGTGTCTTTATTATAATAACTGAATGCCATTTTTTTGACATTCTTCTACAGCATCAGGCTTCCAAATGGAGCTTTGAACTTCACCGATATGCGCCTTGCGCAGGAAAAACATACAGATTCGGGACTGGCCAATGCCTCCTCCGATTGTATACGGCAGTTCTTTATTCAGAATAGCTTTCTGAAACGGCAGTTCGGCGCGCTGTGGGCACCCTGCTTTTTCTAACTGTTCCTTCAGCGAATTCTCGTCTACGCGGATTCCCATAGAGGATAGTTCTAATGCGATATCAAGCACTGGATAATATACCAGTATATCTGCGTTCAAGGCCCAGTCGTCGTAGTCTGGTGCACGCCCGTCGTGTTTTTCGCCGCTTGCCAGTGTATCGCCGATCTGCATCAGGCAGACCGCGCCTTTTTCCTTAGTAATATAATATTCCCGCTCTTTTGGAGTATGTCCAGGATACATGTCTTCTAATTCCTGTGTTGTTAAAAAATAAATATCATGCGGCAGAATTTCTTCAATGTAGTCGTACTGCACAGCCATATATTTTTCTGTCTTGCGCAGTGCCTTATAGACTAATTTTACAGTATTCTTCAGGTATTCTATCGTGCGCTCCTGCTTTGTGATGATTTTTTCCCAGTCCCACTGGTCTACGAAGATAGAGTGAATATTATCTGTGTCCTCATCACGGCGGATGGCATTCATATCGGTATAAAGGCCCTCTCCCGGACGGAAACCATATTTATGTAGCGCAAAGCGTTTCCATTTTGCGAGTGAGTGTACGACCTCTGCATTCTGGCCGTCCAGTTCCTTAATGTCAAAAGATACCGGCCGTTCTACACCGTTTAGGTTATCGTTCAGACCAGATTCCGGGGTGACGAACAGTGGAGCAGAGACACGCGACAGATTAAGGGTCAGGGATAATAGATTCTGGAAAAAATCTTTTACTGTCTTAATGGCAATCTGTGTGTCATGCAGGCTGAGTTGTGAGTGATAGTCTTGTGGAATGATTAATGGTTGTTCCATATATAAGCTTTGTCCTTTCTTGGTTCATGATTTTATTTGTATGGATTTTAGTCACTACAAACAAACTGACTCATGCTATTTGCTCAAAATCGTTGCAGATAAAGCCTGTTTAGACGTTTGTGTAGATTTCAAACCACTGCAAACGAAAATATTATAGCAAGCTGATAACTGATTATCAAGACATAAAAATTTAATAGGTGAAGATCTGTTATAGTTCAGCCTTCAGCTTTACTGTAACAGAATCCGGTTCATTGAAAGTTTGCCTTTGGCGAAGAGGGGTACTAAGTGTCGGTGGCACATGTGTAGTACTGACCGAAACGAAGTGCAGACCTAAGTGCCGGTGGCGCTTATTCAGAACGGGATCTTTTATACCCAGTCACTGATTTTCGAATACAGCTTGCTGCTGTGAATAATATAGCTGCCGTGGTCTTCCCCTTCTATAATTCGAAGCTGAGAATAGGGTAGGCTTTCAGCGATCAGCTTTGTATGTGCAGGCTTTATAATGTCGCTGCTGCCGGCAAGTACAAGTACTGGAATCTGTATCCGGGCAAGTTCGGATGCGTCGATGTCAGGTTCTTCCAGCATCAGCCGGTCCAGAGGGCTGCCTGTCTTTTTATAATGCTGTTTTATTTTATGCAGGAAAGTCCATTTCATACCATGAGGGTTTAAATTTGCACCGCTGATAATCAGCTTGGAAATCAATCCCGGATAGTGAAGCGCAAGCAGGAGTCCGACAATGCCGCCGTCACTAAAACCATATAAAATCGGAGATTCAATTTCCAGTGAAGTAATAAACTGCGCGATGTCTTCGGCCATGCCGGGATAAGTGTAATCTTCGGTAGGGTTGCTGGCTCCGTGTCCGCGGCTGTCGATGGCATAAACAGTATGATCGTATTCCAGACGTGGAATCAGTGCGTCGAAGATGGTGTGATCTTCGCCGTTTCCATGAAGCAGGAGGATGGGAGCGCCTTCTCCTGTCTTTTCGTAATATAAAATCTGTCGGTTGATATGTATATACATGAAATTATCCTTTCTGTAAGATCGTTGTCCGATGAAATTATTCTAACACAGCGACTGGTGTTTTGCTACTGTTATACAAGTATAATTTTCTGAAATCTGCACAAATTAGGTAACAGTTCAGACAGGGTGTTACATATTGGCCGGCCGGACGCTGGGAGAGGGAATCCGCCCGGGCTGCCGGCGTCCGTTCCAGAATTCA
>CANDMV010000085.1 GCA_947385875.1 uncultured Eubacterium sp.
TATCATGCCCTGTGGGTACATCTCACGGAAAGCATTTTTCAAACACGCTCTAGTGAGAAGCGATCAGTGTATTGATCTTTACGGATTTGGTTTCGATAGGAATCAGCGACCTGAGACAAAACGCAGAATATATACTTGTATATAATGAGGCGGTAAATGCCGATAATCTGGATGTGATTAATAAGAGAAAAAAGTACATACTTTTACGGAAAAAGAATTTGAGAGATATTTAGAAGAAAAGTAGCGCACAACATACAAATTTGTTACAGTTCAGCCTTCAGCTTCACTGTAATGGAATCCGGCTCATTGAAAGTTCGCCTTTGGCGAAGAGCCGGATTCCCTCTTGGCATAATTTACACGTTCTTACGTACTTTGCAGTAAATGCAAAGTACTGGGCTGAACTGTTACATAAATTTATCGAAAATCTCATGTATTCTTGTCAAGCAGGTGCGAAATATGGTATATTAAATTAATATATGTTGGTAACAGCTCAAAGCCCTTTACTGTTACTTATTAGTAAAGCAAAAGATTTTTCATGCAAGTTTGTTTGTGCGGAAAGGAGCAGGCGATGTTTCAGCAAGCAGAAAATTTATTTTTTCAAAATTCCTGTATAGATTTCTCTGCAAATGTTAATTTTCTGGAGGTGCCGGAACCTGTCATGCAGGCAGCAAGGATGGGTCTTGTGGCAGCTATGCAGGATGTGCAGGAATCTGAAGGCACCTTGGAGGAGCATGTGGCAGAATGGGAAGGGGTACAACCGGAACACGTATTCTGCGGCAATGGCGCCGCTGAAGTCACCCGCAGCCTGACAATGGTATTAAAGCCAAAAAAGGCTCTGCTTCCGGCACCTGGTTTTGAAGAATATATAAGGACGCTCAAAATATCACAGTGTAGCGTTACATACTATTATACAAAAGAATCAGACGGCTTTCGCATCCCATTGGAAGATTTCTGCGGGCAGATTACAGAAGATATTGATCTGGTTTTTCTTAGCAATCCCAATAATCCTACGGCGGCGCTGTATGACCGGGCATTTATAGAAGCTGTCTTAAAGCAGTGTGAAGCTGTACATGCGATGCTGATTCTGGATGAAGTCTATTTGGATTTCATAGAACAGGCGGATGAGCTTACAATGAGTTCAGACCATATGAGCAGGTCATTATTTATCGTAAAAGATTTTACCAGGATGTTTGCCATGTCGGGCGTTCGTCTGGGATATGGCTTATGCGCTGACAATGAATTGCTGGAGCAGATGAACAAATCCCTGCTGCCGCTGTACCGGGCATCAGCAGTGGCACAAAAAGCCGGCATTGCCTGCACGAAGGAATCAGAATTTATGCAGAAAACAGTGCAGGAGACAACGAAAGAACGTGAGTGGCTGCTTGGTGAATTCAAAAAGCTGGGAATCGAAGGCACTGGGACAGGGAATATCATCTTTTTTAAAACGCGTCCGAGGCTTCATGTGTTTAGCATCGTAAATGGGATCATGCTCCGGGACTGCAGTAATCTGGAAGGAATGCCGGAAGGCTATTATCGGGTTGCGGTTAAGAGCCATGAAGAGAATGAAAAGCTGATTGAGATGCTGCGGCAGTGGCAGAATCAGTTTCATTCTCACGAGCAGTAATTTGCTATACAGTTTCCGGTATTGGCGTTTGTGAGTCGGTGCTGCCGGCGGATTTTATTGCTCGTCAGTATAGATTAGCAGGAGAGTTTTTATGTCATATTTTCCCTTTTTTATGAATATTGAACAAAAAAAATTCTGCGTTTTTGGCGGCGGGCAGATTGCGGCAAGGAGAATACAAGGGCTTTTGCGTTATGGCGCCATAGTAACGGTAGCTGCACCTTTTCTTCATGAAGAAATACTTAAGCTGCATCAGTCTTATCCGCAGCAGCTGCATATAGAACAGCGCGCCTACTGTCTTGGAGAGATTCAAAATGAAAACGCAGACTATGTACTGGCTGCGACAAATGATGCAGATGTAAATGCATCCATTTACAGAGAATGCCGTCATAAAGAAATTCCGGTAAATAATGCTTCAGACCACAGACAATGTGATTTCTATTTTCCGGCTCTGATTGAGAAAGATGATCTGGTCATTGGTGTGACCAGTATTGACGGCAATCACAAAAAAGTTGTCGAATTTAGTAAAAAACTAAGAAATGTTACAATTTAGCTTAGTATTGTGATACAATTCATACAGCAGTAAAATAAAACTTATAATGGAAGAAGAAGGTTATATATATGGAGCTGATAAAAAGGCCGAGACGTCTGCGTTCAAATACAGCGCTGCGAAAAATGGTGCGTGAGACGCGTGTGGATAAGTCCTCTCTGATTTACCCGATTTTTATCGCGGAGGGCGAGAATATAAAAGAAGAGATTCCATCCATGCCAGGGCAGTACCGCTACAGTGCAGACCGTATGGATGAAAAACTATTAGAATTAGAGCAGGCAGGCGTATCCGGCATCATGTTTTTTGGAATTCCAAAGTCCAAGGATGATATGGGAAGCGGAGCCTATGCGGTGGACGGTGTTGTGCAGCAGGCCATTCGCAGGGCAAAGCTGCAGTTTCCGAGACTGTATCTGATAGCAGATTTATGTATGTGCGAGTATACATCTCACGGTCACTGCGGCATATTATGCGGCGAAAATGTAGATAATGATAAGACGCTGGAATATCTGGCAAAAATAGCAGTCTCCCAAGCTTATGCCGGAGCGGATATGATAGCTCCTTCTGATATGATGGACGGGCGGGTAGCAGCAATCCGTGCGGCTTTGGATGAGCATGGTTTTACAAATCTTCCGATTATGTCTTATTCTGTCAAATATGCTTCCTGTTTTTACGGGCCGTTTAGGGATGCGGCAGATTCTGCCCCGGCTTTTGGAGACCGCAAGACTTATCAGATGGATTATCATAATCGGAGAGAAGCGTTAAAAGAAGCGGTGCTTGATGTTCAGGAAGGGGCAGATCTTGTGATGGTCAAGCCCGCAATGGCGTATGCAGATATTATCAGAGAGGTTCGTCAGGCAGTAGACGTTCCGGTGGCTGCTTACAGTGTCAGCGGAGAATATGCCATGATTAAGGCGGCTGCAGCAGCCGGATATATGGACGAGGAAAAGGCTGTGATAGAAGCAGCTGTATGTGCATATCGTGCCGGAGCAGATCTTTATATTAGTTATTACGCAGCAGAGCTGGCGCGATATATGGAGGAGGGAAAGCTTGGATGAATCAGATGACGCATTCAAAAGAACTGTTTGAAGAAGCGGTAAAATATATGCCGGGCGGCGTGAACTCTCCAGTGCGTGCGTTTCGTTCCATCGGCTCTACGCCGCGGTTTATCGCAAAGGCAGACGGAGCCTGTCTTTTTGATGAAGACGGCCGCTGTTATACGGATTATGTCGGTTCATGGGGGCCTATGGTGCTGGGGCATAACCATCCGAAAATACGTGAGAGCGTGATCGACGCCTGTGGACGCGGGCTTAGCTTTGGAGCGGCTACCAAGGCGGAAGTGGACATGGCAAAGCTGATATGTGAGATTGTACCTTCTATAGAAATGATCCGCATGGTAAACTCCGGGACAGAAGCTGTGATGAGTGCGCTTCGGGCAGCGAGAGGTTATACGGGAAGGGATAAGATCATAAAGTTTATGGGCTGTTATCATGGCCATTCGGACAGTATGCTGGTAAAGGCGGGTTCTGGCGGCATGACACACGGCGTAGCAGACAGTGCGGGCGTACCGGCGGGCTGTACGCAGGATACGCTTCTTGCATCCTATAATGATCTGGACAGTGTCAGGGAGCACTTTGAACATGCCGGGGAGCAGATTGCAGCTGTGATTGTAGAGCCTGTTGCAGCCAATATGGGTGTCGTGCCGCCGGAGCATGGATTTTTAGAGGGCCTGCGGAAATTATGCACGCAGTATGGTTCCGTGCTGATCTTTGACGAGGTGATTACCGGATTTCGTCTGGGAATTGACGGGGCGCAGGGCGTTTACGGCGTGAAGCCTGATTTGACAGTGTTTGGCAAGATCATTGGTGCAGGAATGCCGGTGGGGGCATATGGCGGAAAACGCTGTATCATGGAGATGATATCTCCGCTCGGCAGTGTCTATCAGGCAGGAACATTGAGCGGTAATCCGATTGCCATGGCAGCAGGTCTTGCACAGTTAAGCATATTAAAAAATGATCCCGGCATTTATGAAAGGCTGAATGCGGACAGTGATTATTTCTTTGGACGGCTGCAGGAGATTGTAAGAGGTGCGGGCTTTGATTACCCTATCAACCATGTCGGTTCTCTGGGGTGCCTGTTCTTTACAAAATGCAGTGTGACAGATTATGAAAGCGCAAAATGTGCAGATACAAATGCTTATGCAGATTATGCGAACGCAATGCTTGATAAGGGGATTTATCTGGCACCGGCACAGTTTGAAGCGGTATTTTTGTCGGCTGCGCATACAAAAAAACAGTTAGATGATACATTAGAAGCGGCAGAAGATTATTTTCAGTCGAAATCTAAGCCGGTATCATGACAGACGTATGAAAATAAATGAATTCTAAATCTATAGTTTGAATTTAAGGTATGATACCGAATGTGAGAAATAAAAATAGTGTAACGTAGTGATAGAAAAATGCTTAGCGGCCTGACAGCGGAAAAGTATGAATTTAGGAAAAACGAAAAGAAAAAGTAATGCAGGGAATCGAAATGCGAATAAGAGAACGCAGAACAGAAAAAATCGGAAACGGCAAAAGCAGCAGACTTTATCTAAGAGGCTGCTATATTTGCTGATTGCTGTTGCGGTGATTTTATCTGTAATTATAATCAGGCGGATGTACCACAGCAGGAAAAATATATCCGCTGAGGACGATTTAGAGGAATCTTCGGGATTAATTCCAAGGCCCGAATTGGATGTGGAACTGTTAACAGTGAATGAATACTCAAGGCCTGCGATTGCATTAGAAAAAGTAAATGGTATCGTGATTCATTACACAGCGAATCCGGGAACGGGGGCAAAGGCGAACCGGAATTATTTTGAAGGACTAAAGGATTCACATGTTACCAAGGCAAGCAGTCATTTTATTATAGGCCTGGAGGGAGAAATCGTACAGTGCATTCCAAGCAGCGAGATTTCGTATGCATCGAATCATAGAAATTACGATACGATTTCCATTGAATGCTGCATAGAGGATGATACGGGGAAATTCAGCCATAAGACCTATGATTCTGTGGTTCATCTGACTGCATGGCTTGCGGAGCATTTTGGACTAAAGATATCTGATGTCATTCGTCATTATGATGTGACGGGCAAGGAATGTCCCAAATATTTTGTAGAACATCCAGATGCATGGGAGCAGTTTTTAGCTGATGTAGAGGATTATGCAGCATCATATGGCGTAACGAAATAATAGGAGACACTACACTAGACATAGGAGAGACATATGCAAGAAGTATATGAAGCCTTAAAGCAGGGCAAGGAAATCCGAAATAATCTGATTGCGTTAAAGCAAATGTTAAAGGAAGAAGGCGCACTGGACACTTATCTTTCAATGACAGAGGATGATGAGCTGATCGCATCTTTTCTGCAGGATGAGGATGCCAAGATACGCAAAAATGCAGCACTTGTCTTAGGGCTTGTACAGAGTCAGGAAAGCATCGAAATGCTCTGGGAGGCCTATGAGTCTGAAACGCAGCTGTTTGTGAAAAGCGCCTATCTGTCTGCGATGCAGAAATTAGACTGCCGGGCATATGAAAAGAAATTAAAGGAACGCTATCGGAGACTTTCGGCTTATGAGCCGTCTGAGGATGAGCGCAAGCATATTCAGGAAGAGCTTATGGAGCTGCGCAGGATGGTTATTCAGTTCGACGGAGGAATCAGCAGGCATCCTTTTATCGGCTACAAGAGACCGCAGAATTTTATACTGACGACACTTAAAAATTATCAGGATACAACAAGCGTGCAGATTGAAAACGGTATGACGAGGATTATTCCAATGGGTGTTCAGGTAGCGGATGGAAGTATTGATGAGGTGTTAAAAATCCGTACTTTCCGTGAAATCCTCTTCACTCTTCGCTGTGATAAAAATCTGCCGCCGCAGCCGTCAGTAATTGCAGGCGAGCTGGCACGGTCGAATCTGACGCGTCTGCTCAGTGAACTGCATGAAGGGGAAGCGCCGTTTTATTTCAGGATCGAGATTAAAGGCAGTATGCCGCTTGAGAAAAAAAGCAGCTTTGCAAAAAAGCTGGCAGCTGAAATCGAACATCGCACACATCGGTTTTTAGTCAATTCGACTGACAATTATGAAGTAGAACTGCGTTTTGTGGAAAACCGTAAAGGCGGTTTTTATCCGTGTATGAAGCTGTATACGATTCCCATGAAACGCTTTGCTTACCGTAAATACACAACATCTGCGTCCATGCACCCGTCTATGGCAGCGCTGCTGGTAGAGCTTGCATCCAGCTGGCTGACAGAGTATGCGCATGTCGTGGATGCGTTCTGCGGTACAGGAACACTTTTGATGGAGCGCATGTACGCGCTTCCGGTTCGTACGGCCTATGCTGTCGATACGTTTGGGGATGCGATTATAGGCGCGAGGGAAAATGCAGGCATTGCGCATATGAATATCAATTTTGTACAGCGCAGTTTTATGAGCTTTACACATGCTTTTGAATTTCATGAAATCTGGGCGGACATGCCTATACGCGGAAAAAAGACAAAGGAAGAGCAGGATGAATTATATCAGTCGTTTTTTGTCAAGGCATTGGAGCTGCTGCGTGAGCGGGGAAGAATCTTTTTATACTGTAATGAAAATGGGCTTGTGAAGAAGCATCTTAGACTGTTAGGAGACAGCTTGAATTTAAAACAGGAGTTTTGCATCCGGGAAAAGGATGGCACGTATTTTTTTATTATAGAAAAAAGGTAACAAACGGCTGTGGATGTAGGCTAAAGGAGTTTTTATGGGAAACGTAATTGTAGTAGGAGGATATTCCTTTACGGATGAAGATATGGCAAATCAGGCACGCACTGAGGTAGAGGGCGTGAAATATGTCAAGGCAAGGACGGATTTGTCCAAGCCGGATCAGGTATATAATGTATACCACAGGCTGCTGGCCCAGAAAATGTTCCAGACACCAATCGGATATGCCTATTTAAAGGAGCTTCAGGATTATTTAAAGACAATGCCGGGCATCCACAGCGAAGACATCAGGCCGATTCCGATCGCCCCCAATCTGGTCGTGCGGGATACAAGAGGAGTTACAGACCGCTGGCGCAGACGATTGGAAAAGGAACAGAATAAGCTGAAAATATCACTGGTTGCTAATTTTGCTTTTGTTGTGTCAATTATTGTTATGTTTATTATTACTGCCACCAGTGGACAGACTACGATTTTAAACTATGAAAAAAAGATCCAGGATCGCTATGCACAGTGGGAGCAGGATTTAACGGCACGTGAAAAAGCGATTCGTGAGGAAGAGCAGGAATTGGAATTAGATTTTGATACGGTATTGGATGAAGAATAAATAGTGAAAAAGTGCATTATGCACACATTTTTTTCATAATCCTGTGGTAGACTTGTCGTAAAAGATGCAAAGGGGTGCCGTAAAGTGGAAAAACTGAAAATTCTGGTAGTAGATGATGAGAGCAGGATGCGGAAGCTGGTTAGGGACTTTCTAGTAAAACAGGATTTTGAAGTACTGGAAGCCGGTGATGGTGAAGCAGCACTGGACATGTTTTATCAGGAGAAAAACATTGCGCTGATTATTTTAGATGTGATGATGCCGAAGATGAACGGATGGGAGGTCTGTAAAGAAATCCGGGAGAATTCAAAGGTGCCGATTATTATGCTGACAGCCAAAGGCGACGAGAGCGACGAGCTGATGGGGTTTGAGCTGGGGGTAGATGAATATATTTCCAAGCCATTCAGCCCTAAGATTTTAGTGGCACGGGCAGAAGCTATTTTAAGAAGGTCAAATAAGCTGGCGGATGGGCAGAATGTTGAGACCGGTGGGATCGTGATTGATAAATCAGCACATTTGGTGACTGTGGATGGAGAACGCATAGAACTCAGCTACAAAGAGTTTGAGCTTTTGGCTTATTTTGTAGAAAATCAGGGGATCGCACTGTCAAGAGAGAAGATTTTAAATCACGTATGGAATTATGATTATTTTGGAGATGCCCGCACGATTGATACCCATGTAAAAAAGCTGCGTTCTAAAATGGGCAGCAAAGGTGATTATATACGGACGATCTGGGGTATGGGATATAAATTTGAAGTAGATGAGGGTAAAGCATAATCATGAAGGATAGGGAAGCTTTGCAAAATCATCGTAACAAATTTTCAGGGGCAGTTAACAGGCAGATCTATGGACGGCATTCTCTGACCAGTCAGGTGACGCTTGCCATGATTGCTCTGGTAGCAGGAACCGTAATGCTGTGCCTGATATTAAATACATTATTTTTAGGACGCTTTTATATATGGAATAAAGCAAAGATCTTATCTACCAGCTATCAGAAAATAAATGCGGCAGCGCAGACAGACAGTCTATACAGCGAGGAGTTTGATATTGAATTTGAGCGAATGTGCGTCAATAATAATCTGACGATTATGATTATCAATCCGGACAGGAGGACGATCGTGCGTTCTTCAGTCAATGATACACAGACGATGCTAAAATATTTTTTGGAGCTTTTAATCAGTATCAGTGATATGAATGATATCGAAGATGCATCTTTGATCCGGTCTGGAGAAGACTTTGTCATCCAAAAGCAGACAGACCGTCGTATGGAATCAGATTATCTGGTTATGTGGGGGACCCTGTCGGATGGAAAGATGGTCATTGCGCGTTCTGCGCTGGAAAGCATTCATGAGAGCAGCAATCTGACAAACCGCTTTTTGTTCATGATCGGAGGCATCGCGGTTATCATCGGGGCTATTGTGGCAGGCATAGTCACCCAGAGAATTACCAATCCGATTCTGGAGCTGACAGAACTGTCAAAACGCATGACAGAGCTGGATTTTGATGCAAAATATACTGTTTCCAGAAAATATCAGAACGAAATTGATTTTCTGGGCGAACATATGAATGAGATGTCTTCAAAGCTGGAGCATACAATCTCAGAGCTGAAAAGCGCTAATAATGAGCTGATGCTTGATAATGAAAAGAAGACACAGGTAGACGAAATGCGCAAGGAATTTTTGTCAAATGTCTCTCATGAGCTGAAAACGCCTCTTGCACTCATTCAGGGCTATGCAGAAGGACTTCAGGAATGTATCCATGATGATGCGGAAAGCCGTGATTTTTATTGCGATGTCATTATGGACGAAGCAGATAAGATGAATCAGATGGTAAAAAAGCTTCTTACGCTGAATCATCTTGAATTTGGAGACGAGGCAGTGTCGATAGAGAGGTTTGACCTGACAGAACTGGTGGCAGGCGTTATCAATGCCTCTTCTATATTAATCCGTCAAAATGAAATTACCGTTCATTTTGACAGCAGCCGGCCGATGTATGTATGGGCGGATGAATTTAAGATCGAAGAAGTAATTACGAACTTTTTGAGCAATGCGATTCACTATGCGCTTTACGAAAAACGAATAGACGTTTTTTATACGGTAAAAGAAGACTGCGTGCGGCTCAGCGTTTTTAATACTGGAGAGCCGATTCCACAGAATGATTTGGACAAGGTCTGGATAAAATTTTATAAAGTAGATAAGGCAAGAACGAGAGAATATGGAGGCAGTGGAATCGGGCTGTCTATTGTAAAAGCTATTATGGATTCGATGAACCGGCAGTGCGGTGTATTTAACAGGGATGGCGGCGTGGAGTTCTGGATGGAGCTGGATACGGGTATGCCGTTACTTTCCACACCCCAGCCAAAAGAGGCCGTGCTGAAATAGCAGCGGCATCCGGCCCACTGAAAATCCGCCGGGCAGATTCCCTCTGACAGCGTCCGCATAGCCAATATGTAACACCCTATCTGAATTGTTACATACTGGCAAAGCTTAAGTTAATGACATTGGGTGTGAAAAGTAACGGTGTTCTCATAAAGTAAATTTAATTTTAAAGAAAGGATTGCTTAATTGAGTTAAAAATGATAACATAAATAATATAAGCATTATGTCTTTAGTAATTGACAGGACTGCTGCCGGTATACAAGGCACGGTATGCATATATTTAGTACATGGGAGTAAGCAGATGAAAAAAAATAGGTTAGCAGCAGGCGCCATAGCGCTTGCGGTCTCGTTCATGGCCTGCGGCTGCGGTGATCAGGTTTATGAAATGACAGACGAAGAAAAAGCGGTAATCGTGCATTATTCCGCACATGTTGTTACCAAGTTTAACAAAAAGCAGTCAGAGGGCGTACAAGACGTGACAGCGCTCAAAGCTCAGATGGCAGCCAGAGAGGAGCAGAGAAAGGAGGAAGAAGAGCTCAGAAAGCAGGAAGAAGAGCAGCAGAAGGAAAAGGAAGAACAGACAAAAAATCAGGAATCTTCTTCGGTGCAGGAGTCCGGCCAGACAGATACAGACGAACCACAGGTTAAATATGTATCCTTAAGCAAGGCTCTGAAGCTTAAAGACATTCGTGCTACATATAAAAAGTATGAGAAATCTTCTATATATGCAGAATCTTCTAGTTTTATGGTCAGGGCAGACGAGGGGAATGAGCTCCTGGTATTGCATGTCAATCTAAAGAATACCGGAAACGAATCAGCAAGATGCGATCTGCTTTCCAGACTTCCGTCATTCAGGCTGACGGTCAATGGAGATGTAAGCGTATCTGCCGATACATCGATCTTGCTGAATGATTTAGGTACCTATCAGGGCAGAATCGGAGCAGGAGATACCGTAAAGACAGTTTTAATTTTCCAAGTGCAGCAGGGAATGGTCAAAAAGGTAAAGAGCATGGATTTAGAGGTTTCCATAAATGGTAAAAGCTCGATCGTTCAGCTTGTGGCAGGCAGGTCATAATAAGCATATAGGGACGATGAAATGCAGCCTGTTGCATTGTAAAAATCACACTAAATATAAGAAAAAAAGAAAAATTAAAAAAATGCATGTCAATTTAGCTGATAGTGTGTTATACTGAATATAATTTGAGAATTGCTTCGGGAGGACGATAGGTATGGATACAAACATTCTGTTAGAGAACGGAACGAATGAGTTAGAAGTATTAGAGTTTACATTGAATGGAAATCATTATGGTATCAATGTTGCAAAGATCCGGGAGATCTTGACATATCAGCCGATTACGCCGATTCCAAATGCGCATACCAGCGTAGAAGGAATTTTTATGCCGCGTGATACGATGATTACAGTCATCAGCTTAAAAAAATGTCTTGGTCTGCCGGTTACAGAAAATGAAGGGTTATTTATCATTACGAATTTCAATAAGCTGAATATTGCATTTCATGTCGATCAGGTCATTGGAATTCACAGGGTTTCCTGGGCAGATATTATTAAGCCTGATTCTACGATCAATACTGAAAGAGGAGAGGAATCGAATGGCGGTGTTTCTACAGGAATCATCAAGCTGGAGAGCAAACTGGTAGTTATCCTTGATTTTGAGAAAATTGTGACGGATATCAGCCCTGAAACAGGACTGAAGGTATCTGATATAGAAGCGCTTGGCGAGCGTAATCGTAATGAATCTCCGATTATGGTAGCAGAAGATTCGCCTCTTCTGGGCAAACTGATTACTGACAGCTTAAAGAAAGCCGGATATACGAATATTAAAATGTGCATGAATGGCAAAGAAGCTTGGGATAAGCTGGTTGTCTACAAAAATAGCGGCAATGTTTTTGAAAAAGTACATTGTATTATTACAGATATTGAAATGCCGATTATGGACGGCCACCGCCTGACAAAGCTGGTTAAAACAGATGACGTATTAAAACAGATTCCATTGATCATTTTCTCATCATTAGTAAATGATGAAATGAGGAGAAAAGGGGAGGCACTTGGTGCGGACGCGCAGCTTACCAAGCCGGAAATAGGTTCTTTGGTAGAAGCAATCGACGGTCTGATTGATAAGAACATCAGATCTGCTTAGAGCTTATGATGATTATGAATGATTAGGTGGGAGCGACCGTGTGGTTTATTAGTAACGGCACTCTCACTTTTCGTTCGTTATCATCACAGGTGAAATTTTTATATCACTTGAATGCAGGAATGCTCGTAAATCAGGCTGACTGACAGGTTTTAATGATCTCTGATAAATACTCACGAGTGATAAATTTTTCCATAGGGGCTTAATTAGTGACGCTCGTGAGTCAGGTTTCATTGACAAGCTTAGCGGCCGCGAGTATAAATAAAGGAGAGATGTTTGCATGAGCAGAAGTGAAGATTATCTGGATAACCTGCTGACTTCGGTTACCGACAAGTTAAGTGAGTTCGATGATGATTTTGAGCAGAACCGGGAATCTTTGAAAAATTCTTACCAGACGCAGAATGACCTTCCATCCAAAACCCAGAGTGCTCTGGATGAAATTCGTGAAGACAATTTTCTTCGGGAGTTCGAAGAGGAGCTGCGCAGTGATAATGCGCGAAACGATAATGAAGACGATGATTTCCTTCGGGAGTTTGAGCAGGAACTGAATGGAGAGGCAGATGATGTATATCAATCACCCCAGGTAGACAGTTATGTAGATGAAATGGGGGCTCTGATTAATCATCCGGATGAAGCAGATGATAAGCAGCTTGAAGTAGATACAATGTCGCCAGAAAATACAGATTTTGACGATTTGTTCGGCGGGAACAGTATCGATGATTTACTGGCAGCGGATCCAGTCGTGGAAGAACCCGACGAATTGACAGTCAATAGGGATGATATCTTTGACGACATGGCTTCAGATTCCCAGACGGTCACATTGGAAACGGCGGCACAGGATACGGGAGAGGATGGAATCTCGCAGATGGGGAATGAGAAGGAAGAGCCGATGAGTGCGCCGGAAGGCATGGAAGGCTTAGAGGATATATTTGGCGATCTTTTTGATGAAGAAGATGGCGGACTGCTTGATGAGGTGCGCGCCAGTATTGAGCAGGAACAAAAGAATGCTGCGCAGGATGATGTAACGGAGTCGGTTACAGAAAACCTGGATGATGGTTTAGAGCAGATTTTAAATGAGTCAGATGATGAGGCTATATCAGAAATCGATAAGCTGCTGGCCGAAGATGAAAGAACACAGGCGATGGAAGAGCCGATAGGAAATGCAGAAGATCCGCTCTCAATGGGACCGGATTTCTCATTTGATGAAGCATCGGTCAATCCGCTTGAGGAAGATGGTAAAAAGCGTAAAAGAGAGAAAAACCCGAACAGCCTGTTTGGAAAGCTGTCACGGGCTTTATTTGGTACGCCGGAAGAATTTAATCCAGAAGCCGCTGCAGAATATGAAGCTGCAAAAGCTGAAATGGACAAAAAAGCGGAGAAGGACGCGCAGGATCTCAAAGAAAAAAAGAGACAGGAAAAAGAAGAGAAAAAGCAGCAGAAAAAAGAGGCGGCAGAAGAGAAAAAGAAAGCAAAAGAAGCTGCAAAAGCTGAAAAAGCTGCAAAAAAGGCAAGCAAGCCGAAAAAAGAAAAAAAACCGAAGAAAAAGAACAACGTGCCGAAGGAACCGCCACTGCCAAAGGTGCCAGTCATAATGATGTGGGTTCTGGCATTATCCCTGATGGTGCTGATCTTTTTGGGAACGTCATTGATTGGCTATTTTTCACCGTTAAAAGAGTCTAAGGAAGCTTTTGACCAAGGGGATTATGTAGCAGCTTACGAGCGTCTGCATGGATTAAAAGTAAAGTCAGCAGATGAAAGTCTATATCATGCATCGGCTGCTCTGGCGGGCATCCAGACAGAGCTGGATGCTTATCAAGCGCTGATGGAGCACAAGCAGTATGAGCTTGCGCTGGATGCCCTTGTTCGAGGTCTCGGCAGATGTGATGTGCATTCCGCCGAAGCAGAAGAGTGGGGTGTGTCTGACAAGCTGTCAGAAATGCAGAGCACATTAAGGAAGCTTTTAAAGGAGCAGTTCAATATAAGCGGGCGCAGAGCGAGAAAATTATACAGCATTAAAAAGCGCAGCGAGTACACGATGGAGCTGCAGGAGATCTTAGAAGGACTGGGTTTGAAGTGATATGGTAGCGATAATAGATTATGATGCAGGTAATCTAAAGAGCGTAGAAAAAGCGATTGATAGACTGGGTTCAGAAGCGGTAATTACACGGGATATAAAGACAATTCTTCATGCGGATCATGTCGTGCTGCCGGGAGTCGGCTCGTTTGGAATGGCAATGGAGCAGCTGAAAAAATATGATCTGCATAAAGTCATTGGTGAGGTGGTTCAAAAAGGCATTCCGTTTCTGGGAATTTGTCTTGGACTTCAGCTTTTATTTGAAAGCAGCGAGGAATGTCCGGATGCAGAAGGACTTGGGATACTGCGGGGAAAGATTATCAAAATACCGGAAACGTCGGGGCTCAAGATCCCGCATATTGGATGGAATTCGCTGGAGCTTCAAAATGACGGCAGATTATTTGAAGGAATTCCGGCAAATCCGTATGTGTATTTTGTACATTCTTATTATCTGCAGGCAGAGGATTCAGGAATTGTGAAGGCTGTAACTGATTATGGGACACAGATTCATGCTTCTGTAGAAAGCGGCAATGTGTTTGCGTGCCAGTTCCATCCAGAGAAAAGCAGTTCTGTAGGACTTAAAATACTGGATAATTTTATAAGACTTCATGGTTTTATACATAAGTAACTTCAGAAAGGGCTGCAGTTTGTACCGGGCAAAGCTGTAACGAGAAAGGTGTATCAGATATGTTTACGAAAAGGATTATTCCCTGCCTGGATGTAAAAGATGGCCGTGTTGTAAAAGGTGTTAATTTTGTAGATTTAAAAGATGCCGGAGATCCGGTGGAGATTGCGGCTGCTTATGATGCTGCCGGGGCAGATGAGGTTGTGTTTTTAGATATTACGGCTTCATCGGATGCGCGCTCGACAGTGGTCGATATGGTGAGACGCGTGGCTGAGCGTGTATTTATACCGTTTACTGTGGGCGGAGGAATTCGTACGGTCGAGGATTTTAAAGTGCTTCTGCGTGAAGGTGCAGATAAAATTTCTATTAATTCATCAGCAATCGACCGTCCTTTGCTGATAAGTGAAGCTGCTGATAAATTCGGCAGTCAGTGCGTAGTAGTTGCGATTGACGCAAAACGCAGGGAAGACGGCAGCGGATGGAATATATTTAAGCATGGAGGGCGCATTGACGTAGGTCTGGACGCGATCGAATGGGCAGTCGAGGCAGAGCGTCTTGGAGCTGGCGAAATCCTGCTGACAAGCATGGACTGCGATGGGACGAAAAATGGCTATGATCTGATGCTTACCAGGGCAGTTGCAGAAAGTGTCTCGATTCCTGTGATAGCTTCCGGCGGTGCCGGCACAAAGGAACATTTTTATTCGGCGCTTACGGAAGGAAAGGCGGATGCAGCGTTGGCAGCGTCATTGTTTCATTATAAAGAGCTTGAAATTATGGATTTGAAGAATGATCTGGCGAGCAGGGGTGTTTCTGTACGCAGATGATTCTGGAAGATAGGATAAAGCATACAAAAGAAAACGGGGAAAAGATCAATGGGAATGATTGCAAATGACTGGCAGCCTGCGATACAAGAGGAATTTAAAAAGCCATATTACAAGGAATTATATAAGTTTGTAAAAGAAGAATACAGTACGCATGTAATATACCCGCCATCTGATGACATATTCAATGCACTGCATCTGACACCACTGTCAGAAGTGAAAGTCTTGATTCTTGGTCAGGACCCATACCATAATGAGCATCAGGCGCATGGACTTAGCTTTTCAGTGCTGCCGGATCAAAAGGAGATCCCCCCTTCACTGCAGAATATCTACAAAGAACTGGCAGATGACCTAGGCTGCTATATTCCAAACAATGGCTTTTTAGAGAAGTGGGCGAAGCAGGGAGTACTGCTGCTCAATACGGTGCTGACAGTACGTGCACATCAGGCCAATTCTCACCAAGGCAGGGGCTGGGAGCGGTTTACAGATGCCATTATAAGGGCTGTCAATGAACAGGACAGGCCGATTGTCTATATGCTCTGGGGAAGACCGGCACAAAGTAAGATTCCGATGCTGGATAATCCGAAGCATTTGATTTTAAAAGCACCGCATCCAAGTCCGCTGTCTGCGTTCCGCGGCTTCTTTGGATGCAGGCATTTTAGTCAGGCGAACGCATTTCTAAAAGATCATGGGATAGAACCAGTAGACTGGCAGATTGAGAATTGTTAAAGTAAACCTCAGAAAAAGAGGATGCCCTTAGGCATCCTCTTAAATATTAACGTTTTTTGTCATTTCAGATTAAATAGCATCCGTATAACGGAAGCCTCCCTGCACATTATATCCTCCGGCAGCTGTATAGCTATTAGAAGCGTTTGCCTGAGTAGTCATATAATAATCTACAAGTGATGCATTGGTAGCAATAGAAGAACCGTAATCTTTGAAGACCTGCTGTACCTTGGACATATCTGCATTTTTAAACGTGTCCTCATCAATACTCAGCTTGCCCTTTGCATCCAGACTGATTCCAAGCTGTTTCAATGCAGCTGCATTCTGCGCTGTTTTCTCCCTGATCTGAGATAAATTTGAAATAACACCAGAATTTGAACTGGATCCGGCTTTATCAAGCATACTGTTGTAATTTTTAACAAAGTTCTTTGCCGTGCCAAGAATTTTGTCGATATCGTATGTCTCGTTGCCATCTTTATCCTTGATCTTTGCATATAATGAATCAGATGCGAGCGCTTTGCCGGCTTCCTTCAGGGAAGATGCGCCAATGTCAGGCGTGCTGTCAGGATCCTTTTTGTCCGTAGTATTTGAAGTATTTACGTGAGCAGAAGATGCAAACTGAATGCGGGATGTGATCTTTGAACCATAGCTCATTCTGTCATTGGCTGAGAACAAATCCTGAACTTTCGTGAGGTCTGCTTTTTTCAGCTTAGCTTCATTAAGCATAAGTGTTCCGTTTGCATTGATTGTAACGCCTAATTCTTTCAGCTTATCAGCATTTGCAGACGTATTGCGCATGATATTTGCTACATGTGATGTCTGGCTTGAAAGTGTGGAACGTTTTGCATTTGTTACAGTATCATTATAATCTGATACAAAATCCTTCATTGCAGAAGCTACTTTTTCCCTTGCGGTTGAGCCATTTTTAGTGTCCTCATATGTTTTGTCATTCTGTAATGCTGATACAGATTTATTCAGGCTTGAAAGAGATGTTGTCAGATTAGAATTTGCTTCCTGCACTTCTTTGGAAACCTTAGGGTTCCTTCTTTCTTCCAGAATTTGTTCCAGAATATTATTGCCTGAACTGCTTCTTGAGCCGGATGTCGAGGTCGATGAACTCGTTCCTTTGCCGTAATAAGCTTTCATAAGTCTGGCGTAGCTGCCGTTTCGGATGCTGGCATAGTCAGCGAAAAAATTCTGGTTGCCTATTCCGCTGTTGGATGAGAAAAAACTACTATTCATTATCACCACTCCTTTTAATATAAATATGAACTTCCTTGTCCCGTATGCATGATCTATTTGCATAAATCATGCAAAATATTGTAGTTTCTATAATGATAGCATACACATACTGGAAATGCAAGATAGAAGAAGGAAAACATATGTGCTATTGGTTACATTGGTTACTATTCACGGGCCAGGAATGCGCATAAACTGCGCATTCCGTGAGAACATGATTCAGGAGTGAGGGGCGATTTTGCGAAGCAAACTTTCCATATCGCCCCGAATCGTTACTATGAACGGCCCCTAGGCCGTGAATAGTAACGAATACATTGAGTATGAGAATAAGTCGCTAAGGCTGCCCAAAGATCTGATTACCAAGGTTCAAGAGCTTGCGAATGAGAATAACAGATAGCCTTTTTCTGCAAGGATATCTTGTGCTTGCTTAATTATTCTGTATATGGTAAAATAGGTAAAATTATATAAAAGGGGGATTGCAAAATGGATAATAATTGTGCATACTGCATGGAAGGTGATCTAGTTGCAAAGTTTGGTATTAAAATTTGTGAGCTTGAGACCAGCAAAGTTTACTTATTTAAAGAGCAAAGCCATAAAGGGCGGGTGATTGTGGCACATAAGAAGCATGTCGGAGATCTGAATGAGCTGACTTCGGAAGAGAGGGCGGCTTATTTTGAGGATGTAGCACTGGCAGCGAGAGCGCTTCAGGCGGCATTTAAGCCGAATAAAGTGAATTACGGTGCATATGGCGATACAGGGCATCATCTGCATTTTCATCTGGTGCCGAAATATGCGGATGAATATGAGTGGGGCGGTGTATTTGCTATGAACCCGGAGAGGGTATATTTGTCAGATGAAGAATATAAACAGTTGGTAGATATCATTAAAGGGAAAATCGAGGAGCAGCTAAAGAAGCTGTAAATGCGGAAGCAGCAATACATCCCAAATTTAAGAAGAGCTGCATTCAGCGTTTCTTAAATTTGGGATAAGACATTTCCGCATGATAATTAGAATATAGCAATTAATTATCAGCAGCATCACTTTCAGACATGGAGTATACTTGGCGTTTTCTGGCCATTGCATCGCTTTCCAGATATTCATCATAAGTCGTGACTTTATCTACGATTGTTCCATCCGGCATAAATTCAATGATTCGATTCGCTGTTGTCTGTACGACCTGATGGTCACGGCAGGCAAACAGAATGGTGCCTGGGAATTTTATCATGCCATTATTTAATGCTGTAATTGCTTCCATATCTAAGTGGTCAGTCGGCTCGTCAAAAATCAATACGTTAGAGCCCTCAATCATCATTCGGGATAACAGAACACGTACTTTCTCACCACCCGATAATACCTTCATCTTCTTGATTCCGTCTTCACCGGCAAACAGCATACGTCCAAGGAAGCCTCTGACATAGGTAGCATCTTTGATTTCAGAAAACTGTGTCAGCCATTCGGTAATGGATAGGTCATTCGCAAAGATTTCAGTATTATCCTTTGGAAAATAGGACTGGCTGGTTGTTACGCCCCATTTATAAGTACCTTCGTCCGGTTCCATTTCACCCGCCAGTATCTGGAAGAGTGTAGTTTTTGCCAGTTCATTGCTTCCGACGAATGCAATTTTGTCATCATGCCCCATGACAAAGGATACGTGGTCTAATATTTTTACGCCGTCGATTGTTTTGCTGATGTTATCGATTGTCAGCACTTCATTGCCGATTTCGCGTTCCGGGCGAAAATCAATATATGGGTATTTGCGGCTGGACGGCTTGATTTCTTCGAG
>CANDMV010000086.1 GCA_947385875.1 uncultured Eubacterium sp.
TGATTCCTAGATACCAGACGATGAAAGGAAAATATGTGCCGCGTAAGGCAGGATGGGATACGCATGGGCTTCCAGTGGAGCTGGAGGTGGAAAAGCTGCTCGGACTGAATGGTAAAGACCAGATTGAAGCATACGGTATGGAGCCTTTTATCAGGCAGTGTAAAGAATCTGTATGGAAGTATAAGGGCATGTGGGAAGATTTTTCAGAAACTGTTGGATTCTGGGCCGATATGGATGATCCATATGTCACTTATGATGATAATTTTATCGAGTCTGAATGGTGGGCGTTAAAGCAGATCTGGGATAAGAAGCTGCTGTACAAAGGTTTTAAAACAGTGCCGTACTGTCCGCGCTGTGGTACGCCGCTTTCGGCGCAGGAGGTGGCGCAGGGTTATAAGACAGTAAAAGAGCGTTCCGCGATTGTACGTTTTAAGGTAGTGGGTGAAGAGGCTTATTTTCTGGCATGGACGACAACGCCGTGGACACTGCCTTCGAATCTGGCGCTCTGTGTAAACCCTGATGAGACTTATTGTAAGGTTAAGGCTGTAGACGGTTATACGTATTATCTGGCAGAGGCGCTGTTAGATCAAGTCCTGGGAAAGCTTGCTAAGCAGGATGAAGATCAGGGAAAGGGTCAAAATAAGAAAAAAGATGAGGATCTGGGCAGCGGCAGTGCAGTGCAAAAGGCATATACGATATTAGAGACATACAAAGGAACAGATCTGGAATACAAGGAATATGAACCGTTATTCCATTTTGCAGATGCCCTTGTGGAGAAGCAGCATAAGAAAGCATTTTATGTAACCTGCGATTCTTATGTTACGATGACGGACGGTACGGGTATCGTACACATCGCCCCGGCATTTGGCGAGGATGACGCACAGGTCGGCAGAAAATATGATCTTCCGTTTGTACAGCTGGTAAACGGTAAAGGAGAGCTGACAGAGGAGACGGCATACGCAGGCATTTTTGTGAAAAAGGCAGATCCGATGGTGTTAAAAGACTTGGATGCGGCAGGGCTTTTGTTTGACGCACCGAAGTTTGAGCATGAATATCCGCATTGCTGGAGATGCGATACGCCGCTGATTTACTATGCAAGAGAATCATGGTTTATAAAGATGACGCAGATAAAGGACGATCTGATTCGGAATAATAATACTGTCAACTGGATTCCTGAATCGATCGGAAAAGGACGTTTTGGCGACTGGCTCGAAAATATACAGGACTGGGGGCTGTCGCGCAACAGGTACTGGGGAACGCCGCTTCCGGTATGGGAGTGTGAATGCGGGCATCAGGAGTGTATCGGCAGCCGCAAGGAGCTGGCAGAAAAGAGCGGACGGCCGGAGGCGGCAGATGTCGAGCTGCATCGGCCTTATATCGATGAAGTAACTTTAAAATGCCCGGACTGCGGCGGTACGATGCGTCGCGTGCCGGAAGTCATTGACTGCTGGTTTGATTCGGGTGCAATGCCGTTTGCGCAGCATCACTATCCATTTGAAAATAAAGAACTGTTCGAGCAGCAGTTTCCGGCACAATTTATATCAGAAGCGGTAGACCAGACGAGAGGATGGTTCTATTCTCTGATGGCAGAGTCTACGCTGCTGTTTAACAAAGCTCCTTATGAAAATGTCATCGTATTAGGGCATGTGCAGGATGAGAACGGGCAGAAGATGAGTAAATCCAAAGGGAATGCGGTAGACCCGTTCGAGGCGCTGAAAACATATGGCGCGGATGCAATCCGGTGGTATTTTTATATCAACAGCGCTCCTTGGCTTCCGAACCGTTTTCACGGTAAGGCGGTTCAGGAAGGACAGCGCAAGTTCCTCGGCACGCTTTGGAATACGTATGCATTCTTCGTACTGTATGCGAACATTGACGATTTTGATGCTACAAAATATAATCTGGAATATAATAAACTAAGCGTCATGGATAAATGGCTGTTGTCAAAGCTCAATACCGTAGTTAAGACTGTGGATGAGGATCTGGACGGCTACCGTATCCCGGAGGCTGCGCGGGCACTGGACGGATTTGTGGATGAAATGTCCAACTGGTATGTCAGAAGGAGCCGTGAGCGTTTCTGGGCGAAGGGCATGGAGCAGGATAAGATCAATGCATACATGACACTGTATACAGCGTTAGTGACGATCGCAAAGACCTCAGCGCCGTTAATCCCATTTATGGCGGAGGATATTTATAGGAATCTTGTATGCAGCATTGATCAGACAGCGCCTGAGAGCGTGCATTTATGCGATTTCCCTGCTGTCAATGAGTCTTACATCGATGCAGGGCTGGAAGCCGGCATGGATGAGGTACTAAAGATCGTTGTCATGGGCCGTGCGTGCCGAAACGCGGCAAATATCAAAAACCGTCAGCCGATCGGCAGCATGTTTGTAAAGGCAGAAAACGAGCTGGAAGAGTATTTCGTAAAGATTATCGAAGATGAGCTGAATGTCAAGAAAGTAACATTTACGGATGATGTCAGCGCCTATACGGACTATTCCTTTAAGCCTCAGCTGCGGACGGTGGGACCGAAATATGGGAAATATTTAAAGCAGATTCAACAAGCACTTGCACAGTTGGATGGCAACGCTGCGATGGCTAAGCTTCGTGAAGAAGGTGTACTCAGGCTTGACAGCATTAGTGAAGAAGTCGTATTATCAGAAGAGGATCTGCTGATTACAATGACACAGATGGAGGGCTACGTAACCGAGGGAGATAATTCTATTACGGTTGTATTGGATACAAAGCTGACACAGGAGCTGATTGAAGAAGGCTTTGTGCGGGAGATTATCAGCAAGCTTCAGACGATGCGCAAGGAAGCTGGATTTGAAGTCATGGATAAGATCGCGGTTTCCTATAGCGCGGATGAGAAAGTGTCAGATATATTTGCAAAACATGGGCAGACAATACAGTCAGAGGTACTTGGCGTTGCGCTGAGCGCGGATCAGCTGAGTGGATATACAAAGGAATGGAATATTAATGGTGAAAAAGTAGCTTTAAGTGTAGAAAAAAAGTAAACCAGCAGTAATTGCAGCTGGCAATCAAAAAGGAGGACACCAATGAAGAGCAAAATGTTTGAAAAAGAGGCGTTTGTAAAAAGCGTAAAGGATAATGTCAAAAACCTTTACCGCAAAACGCTGAATGAAGCGAACCAGCAGGAAATCTATCAGGCGGTTGCAAATACGGTCAAGGATGTAGTGATTGATTCGTGGCTGGCGACACAGCGCGCATTTGACAGGGAAGATCCGAAGATCGTATATTATATGTCCATGGAATTTTTAATGGGCCGCGCATTGGGCAACAACCTGATTAACCTGACCGCTTACAATGAAGTTCAGGAAGCTTTAGCTGAAATCGGACTGGATATTAATGTGATCGAAGATCAGGAGCCGGACCCGGCGCTTGGAAACGGCGGTCTTGGAAGGCTGGCAGCGTGTTTTATGGAATCGCTTGCGACATTGGGGTATCCGGCATATGGCTGCGGAATCCGCTATCGTTATGGCATGTTTAAGCAGGCAATCAAAGACGGTTATCAGATTGAGACACCGGATAACTGGCTGAAGGACGGCTATCCATTTGAGCTGCGCAGGCCGGAATATAACTATGAAGTAAAATTCGGCGGTTATGTACGCGCGGAGGGTCTGCCGGACGGTAAGACAAGATTTATCCATGAGAATTATCAGTCTGTTAAGGCGATTCCTTACGATATGCCGATCGTAGGCTATAATAATAACGTGGTAAATACTTTAATGATCTGGGATGCAGAACCGATCAAGTACTTTGAGCTGGATGCATTTGACAAGGGTGATTACCACAAGGCAGTAGAGCAGGAAAATCTGGCAAGGAATCTGACGGATGTATTATATCCATGTGACGACCATATCGCGGGCAAGGAGCTGCGCTTAAAACAGCAGTACTTCTTTGTATCTGCTTCTCTGCAGAGAGCGCTTTCAAAATTTAAAAAGAATCATCCGGATATCCATATGCTGCCGGATAAAGTAACGATTCAGATGAATGATACACATCCGACGTTGGCAGTAGCAGAATTAATGCGTCTGTTAATGGATGAAGAAGGACTTGGCTGGGATGCTGCATGGGATATTACGACGAAGACCTGTGCATACACAAACCATACGATTATGGCGGAAGCACTGGAAAAATGGCCGATTGAGATCTTCTCAAGACTGCTTCCTAGAATTTATCAGATCGTAGAGGAGATCAACCGCAGATTTATCATGCTGATTCAGGAGAGATTTCCGAACGATCATAACAAGGTGCAGCGCATGGCGATTATCTATGACGGACAGGTAAAGATGGCACATCTGGCAATCGCTGCCGGCTATTCTGTCAACGGCGTGGCAAGGCTTCATACAGAGATCTTAAAGAATCAGGAATTAAAAGATTTTTACGAGCTGTTCCCGCAGAAGTTTAATAACAAGACAAACGGTATTACGCAGAGAAGATTCCTGCTGCATGGCAATCCTCTGCTGGCTGACTGGGTGACAGACCATATCGGCAGCGAGTGGATTACAGACCTGTCTCATATGAAGAAGCTGGCTATTTACGCGGATGACCAGAAGGCTCAGCAGGAGTTTATGAATATCAAATACCAGAATAAGAAGCGTCTGGCAAAATATATCTTTGAACACAACGGCATAGAAGTAGATCCTCGTTCGATCTTTGATGTACAGGTAAAGCGTCTGCATGAATATAAGCGTCAGCTGATGAATATCCTGCATGTGATGTATCTGTATAATAAGCTGAAGGAAAATCCGATGATGGAGTTTGTCCCGCGTACATTTATCTTCGGCGCAAAGGCAGCAGCAGGATACAAGAACGCAAAACTGACGATTAAGCTGATTAATAGCGTGGCGGAAGTAATTAATAATGATAGAAGCATAAATAATAAAATTAAGATTGTCTTTATTGAGGATTACCGTGTATCGAATGCAGAGTGGATTTTCGCGGCGGCGGATGTATCCGAACAGATTTCTACAGCTTCCAAGGAAGCGTCCGGCACAGGCAACATGAAGTTTATGTTAAATGGTGCTATCACAATCGGCACAATGGACGGAGCGAACGTGGAGATGGTCGAAGAGATGGGAGAGGAAAATGCGATCATTTTCGGTATGAGTTCAGATCAGGTCATTGAGCATGAGCGTAAGCGTGATTATAATCCTATGGATATATTTAACTCTGATCCGGAAATTCGTCAGGTGCTGATGCAGCTGATTAATGGTTTCTATTCTAAGAATGATACAGAGCTGTTCCGTAATCTGTATGATTCACTGCTGAATACAAATTGTACACGATATGCAGATACGTACTTTGTACTGGCAGATTTCCGTTCTTATGCTCAGGCACAGGAGCGCGTGATGCAGGCGTATAAGGACGAAGCACAATGGGCAAAGAGCGTTATTTTGAACGTGGCAAATGTCGGGAAGTTCTCTTCTGACCGTACGATTGAAGAGTATGTACGGGATATCTGGCATCTGAAGAGGGTGCATGTAGAGCTGGAGGAAGAGTAATTATCTATATAAAACTGGAGCAAACCTGTATGGTGACATCGGATTTGCTCCAGTCTTTTTTCTATGCATATTTTTTCAGCGCTCCACAAGAACTTCATCTGCCATAGATCAACAATATCTTTTAGGAGTATACAATATGACTGAACTAGAACAGTACTATAATAAATTTTGTGAAGATAAACGCCTGACTCGCAGGCACGGCATGGTAGAATATACCGTTTCTATGCATTATATACACAAATACCTAAACGGGCTTAAAAACGCCAGAATCTTAGATGTCGGGGCGGGTACCGGACGCTATAGCATCGCGCTGGCAGAAGAGGGGCATGAGGTAACAGCAGTTGAACTGGTAAAATATAATCTGGGTATTTTAAAGTCCAAAGTAAAATCGAAAGGAATCAACGTCAAGGCATATCAGGGTAACGCGTTAAAACTGTCGCGGTTTTCAGACGAAGTATTTGATCTGACGCTGTTATTCGGGCCGATGTATCATCTGTATACGATGGAAGATAAGGTGAAGGCATTATCGGAGGCGGCACGTGTTACAAAGTCTGGCGGAACTATTATGGCAGCTTACTGTATGAATGAGTATGGGGTGTTACTGTATGGGTTCCGAGATGGTAATATTAAAGAGTGCTTAGAGGATGGAAGGCTTACACAGGATTTCAGATGTGTGTCAGGTCCGGAGGATTTATATGATTATGTGCGGCTTGAGGATATAGACGGCATCAATCAGAGGGCGGGGCTTGAACGTGTTCAGATCGTTGCTGCTGATGGGCCGGCGAACTATATGAGACAGGCTTTACATGCGATGAACGAAGAGACGTTTGAGCTGTTTATCAAATACCAGCTGTCGGTATGTGAACGGCAGGAGCTGCTGGGGGCGAGTGCGCATACGCTGGATATACTGCGAAAATAAGGTATACAAAAAAGGGAACACCGTAGATAAAGCGCTTCGTACTGGGTAAATAAGGTATGCCAAAAGGGTGCACTTGAGAAAGTATTAAATGTGCTCGACGGGTATCTTTCCCTGTTGGTGATATAGCCGACAAAATACCAGTTCATGTTTCTGGCGGGCAGAAGCAGCGGTGCTCTTGCCCAGATTATGCAGGAGAGCCGCCTGTCCGAGCGTTGTAACATTTCACCCCGATTATCAATGAAATTTTTTGGCCGCTGTAATATTTTGCGGACATTTGGGTTTTACAATGATCTTATCAACAAAAGCAAGGAGGCGACGCAATGGAACTGACCCCGACCTTGATTTTGAATCTGGTGCTGCTGATCGTCCAGCCCGTTGTCCTTGTGCTGGTGTTCACCCATACCATAGAGGCTTCTCGCTATGAACAAAATAATCAACCCAAAAGTAAACATAGGCAGCACAAACTAACGCTGGGGTCTTTCGCAGTAAATCAAGTTTTACGTTATAAGAAAAAGAATATACTGACAGCCGCCTCTCTTGTCTTGACTGGCGTTCTACTGTTAGGTTTATCCTCTGTCCTTTCTTCTATAAATGCAAAAGATATGTCTTTATCTGGATTTGCAAGAGGACAGTTCGTTTTAAGAATTATACAAGCAAGAAGAAGTTGCGTGGGCTGGAGAATTTTTTAATGCATTTTCTGAACATTGCTATGTGCTCTCGAAGATTTAGACAAGCACTATCATCAATCTCTTGGATAATAGTGCTGCCTAAAATCGGCTTATATGGGAGAAAGAATCCTGCTATTTTTTATGTGTAAGCTTATAATGCAATTCTTTTATCAGGTCAGATGCTAGATCTGCCATAACTAACAGGTCGGCAAACAGAAACAATTTTATTGCCCACTTTTTTTCTGTTCTGAGTGCTAAGAAAGAACTCAGGGATAATAAAGACAGTATCGATATTTTTCTTTCTATTCGTTTGAGTCTGTCTTCCAGACTGCCGTTTACTACATGTTCCATAGGGGTTCCTCCATATTTATATGATAATAATACTTTAATATTTAAGTGAAATCATGCGTCACATATGCTTATTTCACTGCAGCCAGTATCTGAATACTCCGAGGCTTTAATTGAATCGTATGGTCGATCACATCCATCGGCTGCGGCAGTATGCTGTTCGTAAGCCATGTATCTACCAGTACCTGCCAGTGCATCGGCTGCGGCAGCTGGGGCAGATGCTGTGTGACATTTTCCCAGTAAGTATTGATCGATAAGAATACGATGTCATCTTCGCCTGTTTCTTCGTGTTTGCCTGCATACATAATGCCGATTACGTGGGAATCCCAGTGGTAATCCTGATTCCATGCTTCTGCTTCATGCAGGCTGATAGATGGGAATCCAAGGGAGCAGGCAGCGGTATCTTTGCGGATGATGGTATGCTGTTTACGGAAGTCGATCATATAGCTGAAGAAATCAAACAGATCTTTATTTTTTTCAGGCAGGTTCCAGTCTAGCCATGAGATCATATTGTCCTGACAGTATGCATTGTTATTGCCGTTCTGGCTGTTGCCGAATTCATCACCGGCTAAGAACATCGGTGTTCCGCGGCTGCACATCAGTACGGCACAGGCATTTTTGACCATCCTGCGTCTTAAGGCCAGTACGGCAGGATTCATGGTCTTTCCTTCTACGCCGCAGTTCCAGCTGAAGTTGCTGTCACTGCCATCGGTATTGTTCCAGCCGTTTGCTTCGTTATGCTTGTCATTGTAGGCATATAGGTCATGAAGTGTAAAGCCGTCGTGGCAGGTAAGAAAATTAATCGGAGCATTGTGCTCATGTGTATTCGGGTCATATAGGTCAGCGGAGCCGGTAATGCGCGCAGCAGCGGTAGCTGCCGTAGCGTTGTCGCCTTTTAAAAATGAACGGACATCATCACGGTAGCGTCCATTCCATTCTGAAAACCGGTTCCACGATGGGAAGCTGCCGACCTGATACAGTCCGCCTGCATCCCATGCCTCCGCGATCAGCTTCGTATCGCCTAAGATCGGGTCAAATGCAAGGCTCTGGAGCAGAGGCGGCTTGCTCATAGGAGTACCGTCTTCATTACGGCCTAAAATAGAGGCCAGATCAAAGCGGAAGCCGTCTACGCGGTAAGTTGTCACCCAGTAGCGAAGGCAGTCCAGAATCATGCGCTGGACGATTGGATGGTTGCAGTTTAGTGTATTGCCGCAGCCGCTGTAATTAAAGTATTTGCCGTTCGGTGTCAGCATATAATAAATGTTGTTGTCGAAGCCTTTGAAACAGAAAAAGTTGCCTTCTTCGTTGCCTTCAGCAGTATGGTTAAATACTACATCCAGTATGACTTCTATGCCGTTTTCATGCAGGCTTTTGACCAGCTGCTTGAGCTCAGTCCCTTCGCGGTTATATTCTATTCCGCCGCAGTAGCTGGTATTTGGTGCAAAGAAGCTGACAGTATTATATCCCCAGTAATCGATGAGGTCCTGTCCGTTATAGGTGCGCAGCGAGCCCGTTTCATCAAATTCAAAAATTGGCATAAGTTCGACTGCGTTGATGCCCAGTTTTTTCAGATAAGGAATTTTTTCCATTAATGCTGCAAAGGTGCCGGGCTTTGCGTGGAGCGTGCTGTCTGCCATAGAAAAACCTCTTACATGCAGCTCGTAGATAATCAGGTCTTCAATCGGCATAGGATGATAGACATAATCGCCCCAGTCAAAATCGTCCTTTACAACGCGCGCCTTGTAAAAATCGCTCTGTGTAGTCTTGATGCCCCAGATGCTCTGGCCGGTTACGGCTTTTGCGTAAGGATCCAGCAGATTTTTTTTCGGATTGAATATAAGGCCGTTTTCCGGGTCGAATGGACCGTCTATGCGGTAGGCGTATTCGAATTCTTCAATGTTGAGCTGGAATACGATCATGGAATAGACGTTGCCGATTCGATAATTGTCCGGGAATTTTAATATGGCGTATGGCACATCCTCACGCCGGTGGAACAGCAGGAGCTCACAGGACGTTGCGTTGTTTGAGTGTACGGTAAAGTTCACGCCGCCGGGAATCGCGGTTGCGCCGTTGATGTCATAAAAGCCGGGGCGCACATCGTAGCCGGCGATGTTGTCAAAAGGGACCAGATGGAATTTACTCATTGGGTTCATGGAGATACCTCTCTTTGCTTTAATGTAAATATATGTATTCATTATAATCCGGCGGCTTTGGTTTGTAAAGGTGACGTGGGAAATTTCGCGAATGTGATAGGATGCTTGTTACTTTTCACACCCTGAACAGACACCCGCTGTCTGGTCAGGGCCAAAGAATGCAGCTTGCCATGCATCCGGCCCTTCGCCAAGGGCGAACTTTCAATGGGCCGGATGCCGTTACTTTTTAAAGGCTGCCATGTCACGGTAACGTACGATGCTGATTATGATATTTTTGTCGGAGAGGTTTATAGAATCACGGATTCTTTAAGCTTTCATGGATCATCGATAGAAGAATTGAAAAGAATGTTCGCAGACAGTATTGATAATTATTTAGATGCGTGCAGGCATTTTGAAAAAATCAGAGAAAGAATTTAAAGGGAATTTTAATGTGAGAATTCCATCTAAGCTGCATAAGCAGAGCGCACTGCTGGCAGCTCAGGAGAAACTATCGTTAAATCAATATGTTGTCAATGCGCTGCGCAAGTCTGTGATTCAAACAGATTAAATATGCGTTGTCTAGATGAAGAGAGACTGCTGCACTGAGTTAAATACATGCGGGATACAGTAATAGAGATTTAAACTGTTACATCCTGTGGTATTTTTCTGAGTGCGGCGGCCTTTTTATTTTTGATAAATGTGTTGATCTATATGTTAATCAAATAGATTTGATTAGCTGTAAGGACTGCTTAGACCATGAAGCAGGAAAATATATTAACAATTCTTATAGATAACATTTTGTAATAAATTGTTATCTTCAAGTATTCTATACTATCTTCTTAAAATTTGCAATAGGAAAGAAAAAATTGTTACTTATGCATAAATTATCCAATCATATTTTCTTTTTTTCTATAAATCTTCTATATTTTAATCGCTTTTACTACTTGTATCGTCCAATTTGAATGCGCGAAAGAATTTGCCGCTGCGGAGTTCCGCGGCGGTTCTTAGTTATGGGAATTATAATATTTTTGCATGATATTATGATGTTTTTCTGGAAAGTTTAATCTAATTTAAACACAACAGTTTATTACAAAATGTTATGCAGAGCATCTGCTGCTGAAAGCGTCATGGGTGCGCACAGCAGTCTTTCTGCCGCCTGACAGCAGGCGGGGCACAAAATGGAGGAAGCTATGAAGGAATTGGATTATGCCAGGATTGGAATGAGAATCCGCCAGATTCGGAAAGCAAAAGGCTGGTCACAGGATGAGCTTGCGAAAAAATGTGGAATCAGTATGTCGTTTCTAGGTCATATCGAGCGTGGGAGCAGGATTATGAGCATGGAAACATTTGTGAATATCTGCGGCGCGTTGGATGCAGGGGCAGACGAGCTGCTGTGGGGCGTGGCGCACCCTTCAGAGGCGGTGCTTGATTTATGGGAGCCGTCCGGCAGTAAGAAGGGGCAGAAGAATGCGGACAGTTATTCCATGTATATCAAGATTATGAAATCCGTGGCGGAGATTATGAACGAGGCATAAGTACACGGAATTTCATGTATGTCAAGATTATGAACGAGACATAGGTATAGTGTAAGGCGCCGGGTGCCATTACCGTGAATCCGAAGGCTGAACGGTAACTGGAATGAGGCAAATCTATAAATTGATAGGAGAAAAAGAAGGGCATATATGATAAACAGCGTTGCTTTAGTATGTCGTGAACATAAGCGCAGTCTGCGGCTGATCGTAAAAATGGCGGTTATGAATATGGGCAGGCAGACGGTGCGCTCCAGTCTGGGGATTTTCTGGACATATTTTCATGATGTGATTTATATCCTGGTATTTATCTTATTTCGGATGTTGATTGCAGGCGGCGGGGATGTCATGGGAATGAACAGTACGGTTTATATGATTACGGGCATGATTCCCTGGTTTTTTCTGAATGATGTGTTGACACAAGGCAGCATGGCGATACGCAGCAATCAGGGAATTGTGCAGAGTATATGCTTTCCTGCTGTAGTGCTGCCGACGGTTGAGGTGTGCAGCATTCTGTTGAAACGGCTGTTTTCTTTTGCCGTGCTGCTTGTGGTGGCAGCTGTGTACGGGTATATGAAGATGTTTCAGCCGCTGCTGTTTCTTTACTATATGGCCTGCGCTGTGGCGCTTTCGGTGGCAATGAATCTGGTCATATCCGCATTAACTGCGGTATCAGATGATTTTAAACAGCTGTATGACGCGCTGCTGCGGGTGCTTATCTATACGATGCCTATTTTGTGGGATTTCTCTTATGTAGAGTCTGCTGTGGTTCATGTGCTTCTTAGGATAGATCCGATGGTGTATGTAATCAAAGGGTTCCGCAGCGCGTTTGTGTACGGCCAGACGCAGAGCGCCGGATATACAGCATATTTCTGGATATGCGTTCTTTCGCTTTTTATAGCGGGGAGCTGTCTGCAGGACAGGCTGAAGAGATATTATGCAGACTTTGTATAAGAGGGGCTCTGCCGGAAACCGGATGCTGGCTGAGCAGATGGAGAAAAATACGATGCAGACTTTGTATAAAGAGGGGTTTTGTTAAGTACTGGAAATTGGCCGAGCAGACGGAGAATAAATCTTATGCAGACTCTGGATAAGGAGGAATCATCCTTGGAAAAAGCAATCACAGTTAAAAATTTATCGAAAACATTTTACCTGTTCGAGAAGGATTATCGAATCCTGCAGTGGCTGCTTACCAAAAAAGGCTGTGAACAGGAGAGACATGTGTTAAATAATATTTCTTTTGAAGTGGAAAAAGGCGAGATTGTCGGCCTGATCGGCATCAATGGAGCCGGAAAATCCACACTGATGAAGCTGATTGCGGGGATTACTTATCCGACTGCCGGAACCGTGGAAGTAAATGGGAGGATTGGCTCTTTGATTAATCTGTCTGCGGGATTTGAGCCTGATTATACGGGCAGAAAAAATATTTATTACAAGGGAACACTGATGGGAATGTCGCAGGAGGAAATTGACGCAGTAATGGATGATATTTGCAGCTTTGTAGAGCTGGGCGGCTATTTTGACCGCCCGATCCGAATGTATTCATCAGGCATGGCTGCCAGGCTTGGGTTTGCGCTTGCGGTATTTTCCAGACCGGAAATATTGATTATCGATGAGGTGCTGGCAGTGGGGGATAAGAGCTTTCAGCAGAAATCACAGGCCAAAGTCATACAGATGTTCCGGGAAGGAAAATCCGTTCTATTTTCTTCGCATTCAGATGATTTAATACGGACATTCTGCAGCAGGGTGATTTATATAAAAGACGGAAGGATTGCTTATGACGGCAGCGTGGAAGAAGGAATTGGAAGATACAACGAGGATATTGGGAGGTAAACAGATTGCGGGAAATCATTCAGCATATGCTGTTTCCGGAAGGAGACATGCCGGCAGAACAATTTGAATTATATTACAGAGGCTTATGTGGTGTGGTGCTTTCAGAGCAGGGAGAGCAGAAGATGGCTGTCGGCAGGTTCCAGCAGATTGCTTTTGATACTTATTTTAATGGCTGTTCCATACAGAAATGGAAGGAATACACGACGATTAGGAAGGCATCGCTGTTTTTGGAAGCCTGTGGGAGTTTTCTGCTTTCCATGTATGGCTGCAGTCTGAATCAGATGGAGCCGCAGAGAAAATCGTATGGCTGGCGCCGCTATGACCTGACAAAAAGGAGTGTCGTTGAGATTGAAATACCGGATGATGACATGCAGATCGCCGGACTAGAGCTGCGCACGCTGTCTGATGTGGAGATCTATGGGGGCGGCTGTATTGGAGATTTTCCAGATTCACGAGAAATAAATCTGTCTATCGTGACTACGACTTGTAGGAAAGAAGCATTTATTAAAAAGAATATACATCTGCTATATCATGCGCTTTTAAGCCGAAAGGATGAGACCGCGCAGCATCTGTTTGTGCATATCGTAGACAATGGCAGGACTCTTAAGGCATCAGATTTTCCAAAGCATGAACATATTTATCTTCATTCGAATAAAAACACCGGAGGTTCTGGCGGATTCGCAAGGGGAATACTGGAATCTGTTTATCAGAAAAAACAGAGAGAACAGAAAGAAAAAATAACTCATATACAGCTGATGGATGATGATATTTTGCTGCAGCCGGACAGCATTTACCGGACATACATACTTCTAAAGCATCTAAAAAGAGAGCGTCAGGATGATTTTATCAGCGGCGCCATGCTGTATATGGAGCGGGCTTTTATTCAGAAAGAGGATGTGGGAATGGTCAGCCGGAATGCGGAATTTGTGCCGTTAAAGCGGGAATTTAACCACAAAGACCTGCGGGAAAACCTGATGAATGAAAAGAAGTATCCTGATGCAGAAAACTGCTATGCTGCATGGTGGTACTGCTGTATGCCGGTAAGTGTAGTGAAAAAGTATGGACTGCCTCTGCCGCTGTTTGTGCGGGGTGATGATATTGAGTATGGATTAAGATGCAGGCCTCGCTTTCTTACGATGAATGGAATTTGTGTCTGGCATATGGGGTTTGTCGGAAAGATGAATGCGGCTATGGACTTCTATCAGGTGGATCGAAATCTGCTGATTATCCGGGCTGTATCGGGAGTTTTAAAAAATGTGAGGATTCTGCGCAAGCTGCGTATGGATTTCCTAAGAAGCATTCTGCGTTTTGATTATGATTCTGCGCAGCTGGTAGTTCGTGCACTGGAGGATTATTTGAAAGGGCCGGAGTTTATTAAAAAAGACTGCGGAGAACAGATTCTGAAGGAAAACAGCCGGCTGGTTCATATGATGAAGCCGCTGGAGACGTTAGGAACTTTTGAAGCTATGGTGGGCAGTCCTTATGAAAAGATAGAACTTGGCCGGATAGAAAGGCTGATATACAAAATTACGTGCAATGGACATCTGCTGTTTCCAGAAGGCAGGCTGCGCCGGGAGATGATGTCGGTGCCGTTTAACGATGTGTATATACCGGGGCGGGCTGCGTTTCGCACGAAGCTTTTGGCGGTAAATCCTGCGGCGGGTACGGGGTATCTTTTAGTCAGAGACAAGAAGCGGTTTTGGAGGCTGGTGATAAGGTACTGCAGGGCAGTCAGAAGATATAGGCGGGATAACAGTAGGTTAATGGAAGAATATGCTGCATCAAAGCATGAACTGATGTCGGAAAGATTCTGGAGGGAATATCTGGAAATATAGCAGAAGGAGCAGAAGATAAATATGAAAGTTGTAATACTGGCGGGAGGCTTCGGAACCCGCATCAGTGAAGAAAGTCATCTTGTGCCGAAGCCGATGATTGAAATCGGAGGCAGGCCGATGATCTGGCACATTATGAAAGAGTATTCGTATTACGGTTATCACGATTTCATCATCTGCTGCGGTTATAAGCAGCATGTAATAAAGGAGTGGTTTGCTGACTACTATTTATATAACAGTGACGTGACATTTGATTTTACAGACGGCAGCAGTATGGAAGTACATAATAATGTGGCTGAGCCGTGGAAGGTGACTCTTGTAGATACCGGACTGTATACGATGACAGGCGGCAGGATCAAAAGGATTCAGCCATATGTGCAGGGTGAGACATTTATGCTGACATATGGAGACGGCGTATCAGATGTGAATATCAAGGAACTGGAAGCGTTTCATAAGGAGCATGGGAAGTTGGCGACCGTGACGGCTGTGAATGTCGGACAGAGATTCGGCGTGCTGGATATTGAACAAGACAGCCGGATCAGCAGTTTTCGTGAAAAAGATGATTCTGACGGCGGGATGATTAACGGCGGATATATGGTTTTAGACCAGGGTGTCTTTGATTATATAGACGGCGATAAGACTGTGTTTGAAAAAGAGCCGTTAAAGAGGCTTGCGGGTGACGGGGAATTGATCGCGTATAAGCATCCGGGATTTTGGAAATGTATGGACACACAGCGAGACAGACAGCAGCTGGAAGATTTGATTTTATCAAATTCTGCGCCGTGGATGCGGTGGGTATCTGAAAAATGATAGAACGACAGGAGAAAATGACATGGTATTAAGAGCTAAGACAAAAATGCTTTTTTCAGGGAAAGAACTGACGAAAAAGCAGCAGAAGAATTCAGAGCTAAATATACAAGAATTGGAATCAGGCAAGACAGTTTTAAGTTCGTATCCAAGACGTCTGGTGTTTGAGCTGACAAATGCCTGCAATTTAAACTGCGTGATGTGCGGAAGGAATGCCGCAGACTTTAAGCCTACTTTTTTTGATATGGATGTGTTCCGCAGCTTTGAGCCTCTGATGGATGAGGCAGAAGAAGTCACGCTGATGGGCTGGGGAGAACCAACCGTGCATCCGCACTTTAATGAAATGCTGGAAATCATAAGCAGGCACAGTGCCAGAAAATATTTTTGTACGAATGGGATGAATTTAAAGAAGATAAAGCAGGCATTATATGATTATAATGTGGATGTATTCGCGGTATCGCTGGACGGGGCCTTGGATGAGACGAACAGCCGGATTCGGCGGGGGTCAAAAATTGATGTCATTACAGAAGATTTGAAGGAGATCGTAAAGCTTCGCAGGGAGAGGGGATTGAAGTATCCATGGATTAATTTTGTATTCTGTGCGATGGACTCGAATCTGGATGAGCTTCCTGATTTAGTACGGCTGGCTTCGGAAATAGGAATCGATGAGGTAAAGGCGGTATTTCTTACAGTCTTTGAAGACAGCCTGCTGCCGGAGAGCCTCTGGGGACAGGAGGAGAGAATCAGAAGTGTATTTTCTAAGACAGAGGCACTGGGAGATGAGCTGGGGATTGCGGTGAAGCTGCCGCATGTGCCGGGAGAAGATGAAGCAGGATGCAGATTACATAAAGACTGTTTTGTGCCGTGGAGGGATTTTTTCCTTGGCTCAGATGGATATGTCCGCCCATGCATGTCTACGTCTCGGAAATTTTTTAAGTATGATGCCGGGAGAGATTTTATGGAGATGTGGAATGATAAGATGTATCAAAAATACCGTGCCGGTGTGAATGATGCGGACAGGATGGATGATCCTTGTAAAAAGTGTTATCAGTCGTCCCACTGTAACTGGAACCGGAAGGAGTCTTTTATTCAGGTTGGGGAGAAGTTTTCGCCGGACTGGGAAAGGGATTAACAATATCCATGAAAATTGAAATAAGAAAGCTTGTGTTGTTGTCATATCTGTATATGCTGATACCTATTGGATTATTTTTTCTAGGCTGGCTGAAGCCTGTCATTGGAATATTATGTATGCTTTTTTTGTCAGCGGGATTTATTGTATTTTTTTGGCAGGATTATAAGGAAGACAGAGAAAGTTACTACTTATCCTATTTGCAGATCGGTATATGCATAGCTGGAATAGGTTTATTTGTATGGCTGTCGGGAGCGGGAGGTTTTTTTGTTCAGACAGGAGATAATCAGGGGAGAAACGCTGTATTTAGGGATTTGATTGATTATTCATGGCCGGTCAGATATACCGAAGGAAATGATATGAGCCTTGTATACTATTTTACGCATTGGTTGGTACCGGCATTAGGTGCAAAATGTCTCGGCCTGAAAACTGGGTGGCTGACGGGAAATATTCTTTTGCTTCTATGGGACTTTGCAGGTATTGTTTTGTCAGCGCTTCTGATTATTCATCTGACCAAAGCATACAAATCGGTGTCTAAAACAGTCATGGTGATTGGATTTATAGCATTGTGGAGCGGTATGAATTATGTGGGCCATGCATTCAGTACGAGCCTTGGATTCAGCAGCGGGCCGTTCAATTTATCCAGTAATGAGGGCTGGCTGGATTATTGGAGAAATGGATTTGACTGTAGTTATTTATACCGCAGTAATATGGATGCTCTGTCACAGGTATATAATCAGACAATTATACCCTGGATTGCAGTACCTTTATTTTTAGAAAATAAGAAAATAAAGAATATGGCTTTTGTAGGCTTATGCATACTTCCTTATGCGCCTATTCCTTTTGTGGGAATGTTTATGATTGCTGTCGGGTATGCATTAAGCGTAGGATGGAAGGAATGGAAGCATAACAAAGCGGAAGAATTTACATTCAATCATATATTTAGTTTTCAGAATATCTCAGCGGCACTGACGATTCTGCCGGTATTTGGTTCTTTTTTTGTCATGAATACAGCGGTTAGTGAAAATAGTTCAAGAATTCTTTTTGTCCCGCTGGAGGCATTTGACCTTGCAAGAGTGATGACTCTGATACTGTTTTATATGGTTGAATTTGGGGTTTACTGTATACTGATATATCCCAGATATAAAAAATGTCCGTTGTACTGGATTGTGATAATCTCACTGATCATGATTCCTAATTTTCGTATCGGCGGGGGACGGGATTTCTGCATGAATGCATCGCTGCCCGCATTGTATATGCTGATGATTTTTGTGCTAGGATATTTATTTGAAATTGAATTTAATGAAAATAATAAAAGTACGGTCATAGCGGCCTGCTGTGTATTTACACTTGCTTTTGCAAGTCCTGTTTCAGATGTTATGTCTGATATTCAGCAGATCAGGGAAGTAGAAAAATTTCCGATTGTAATTGATGATTTTAAGACTTTTAGTGACAAAGAATTAGAGGACAGTGAAAATTTTCTTGTAAAAGATCAGGAAGAAAAGTTTTTTTATAAATATCTGGGCAGAAATTAGAATTAAAATCTGGCAGGAGAAGGAGAGACTGGATGAAACAGCGAAACAAGCTGCTTACAATCGTCGTGCCGTCCTATAACACTGAAAAATATATCGACACCTGCATTCCCACGATGCTGAAGCACCAGATGTGTGGACAGTTGGAAATCCTTATGGTAAATGATGGAAGCAGCGACCACACTCTGTCAAAGCTTTTACGCTATGAGCGGGATTATCCAGACACAGTCCGTGTGATTGATAAGCAAAATGGCGGGCATGGTTCTGTCATCAATATCGGCATCAGACAGGCGCGCGGAAAATATTTTAAGGTGGTTGACGGGGACGACTGGGTAATCAGCAGAAATCTTGAGAGGCTGATCTGCTGTCTGAATCAAGGAACTTACGATCTGGTAGTAAATCCTTACATAAAGCTGAATGTGAATACAGGCCGAAGAAAGACAGTTAGCTTTCATGGGCGGAAATACCGAAGACTGGACTTTGATTCAGCTGCATGTCGGCTGTCTGAGATCGAAATACATGCGGCGACATACCGTACCAGTCTGCTGCGTAAAAATCATGTTACTGTGCGTGAGAACTGTTTTTATGAAGATACACAGTATAATATCTATCCGATACGCTATGTAAAAAGTATTTATCTGTTGGATTTTGCAGTATATGTGTATCGCAATGGTACAAAAGATCAGAGTATTTATCCTGAGAAAGCATATGAAAACCGATTCATGCATAAGGCTGTCGTCATGGACTGCTGTAATTATTATATGAAGAATAAGGATATTTCGCTGCCTAAGCGGATGTATATAGAGCGTATTATCCGCAGAAGGATATTGAGCCAGTATTTATTATATTTGAAAAATAGAAATACATATGTAGGAAATAGCAAAAGGCGTTCCTGCTGTATCGATATGCGGGCGGATTACAAGGAGCTTTTAGAGTGGGACAGGGAGCTGAAAGAG
>CANDMV010000087.1 GCA_947385875.1 uncultured Eubacterium sp.
TTGGGATGAATTATCCGCAAAGTGGGGAGTGCAGATCGCGGGAATGATTTTTCAAGCACGCTCTAGCAACCACAGTGCTTTTATTATATAGCTTGCGGATAATATTATTAGTTCAATTATCGTCGTGTCAGTACATTAGTGCTCCGTCCGGCCAGAAATTAGAGTTTTTCACAGCCCGATCTACGCCAGCGCTGCATTAAAATTTCCAGCCGATGATGCAGATAGAAATTCCTGGCCAGACGGAACACCAGATTCTGTGCAGACATGATGAATTTATCTGCCGCAGGCAGACAAATCCATCTCGCCAGACATAGATTCGTCTGGAAAGCGCTAAGCGAATGCCATTGATTGATACTGACAACCGCTAAAAGCTGCCAAATAACGCCGACTCACGAGCGTCATTATCTTGAAGCATATGTTAAAGTTTATCGGCCCGTAAGAGTATACATATCTCACTGCGGCCCCATAATCACAGGCTGAATCTGCTTCCCCTGCAGCGCATAAGCCAGTGTATCGCTAATCAGGTCAGTATGCGCAATCATAGAATTTGTCTTTTTCTTATAATTGTCCTGACCAAACGGCACAAAGTAAATATGCTTCATATTCATCAGCATACCGATATTTTTAAAATTCATACCGAGTGCGTCATTCGTAGATACGGAAATAATCAGCGGCTTTTCATTTCGAAGGTGCGCCTTTGCAGCCATCAGAACCGGCGTATCTGTAATCCCTGCACAGAGCTTTGCCAGTGTATTTCCGGTACAAGGCGCAATAATCAGCGCATCCAGACAGCCGGACGGCCCGATAGGCTCTGCCTGCTGTATTGTATCTATGCCCCTCTCACCCGTGATTTCTTCCATATTCTCGCGAAACTCCTCTGCCGTGCCGAATCGCGTATCCATAGATTGAACATGGAAGGAATAAATAGGGATAATCCGCAGATCTTCTTTTGCGAGCTGCTTCGCTACTTCTTTGATCTTCGCAAATGTACAAAACGAGCCTGTTACCGCAAGGCCCACTGTCAGTTTTTTATCCTGCATCATAAGACACCACCTCTTTAAAATATGACCCAATTACTTTTAACAACAATTCTGCTGCGGATTTGGGGGCATACTTTGCCGGAAGTCCGCCGCAGAGATGTGCATTCATGCCGTTTTGCGCACAATACGCATAATCCACTCCTCCCGGAGCTGAAGCGATATCAATCAAGACCGCATCATGGCGTATATGTGACAGTCTCTCTGCTCCAAGCACCATCCGTGGCACAGTATTAAAAATATACGAAAATCTATGCCAGAACTCTGCTGTCAGCTTATTCCCCTGTCCCTGCTTCTCTCCATCCAGCGAACAGTTTGCGATCGTGACTGCCCCTGTGTCCTCCACTGCCGGATTCTCAGCCTCAACGGTCCGAAACCCATACGCACCTGCCATCGCCAGTTTTTCCCTGTCTTTTTCATACACGGTCACGATTCCGCCCAGTGCCTTTAGACGCTGCGCGAGAATCTGTCCACATCTGCCATAGCCCATGACCAGCATTTCTTTTCCAAACAGCACTTCTTTTCCGGATAATACTGCCTCCGTAATTGCGCCTTCTGCAGTAGCCGCCGCATTTGTGTAAGCAGCCCCATCTTCTTTCATATAATCGACAAAAAAGATCCCCTGCCTGCGTTTGTACTCTACAATCTTAGGCGGAAAATTGCAGCCAAATACATATTCCCCCGCCTGCAGTTTGTCAGTAATCCGCTCGAGATATTCTGCCGTCTTTGCTACCGGAAGCATGACTGCGTCATATCCTCCGTCCAGCCATGAATCACAATATGTCACTGTCTGGCCTTTACTGCAGAGCATCTGGAACAAATACTTCTGGCGTTCTTCTTTTCCTAATATAAGAAAACGTCCCATATAACTGCACCTCCACTTTATTTTATGCAGTAAATATGAGACGGTTCTTCGTCATATTTAATTTTTCAATATTATATGATTATCCTCTAAAATCTGGGATAAATTATCCGCAAAGCGGGGAATACAGGTCACGGGAATGATTTTTCAAACACGCTCCAGAGCGTATGCTGCCTTCCTTAAAATTTCCCGCCTCCCCCGCCATGTGTCCTGCCAAAAGAAGAGTTATGCGTACTGGAACCTCCTATACTGCTGCTTACATTGTCCTTCGGCCTTTCCCGTCGGTTTATATTCCGGTACAAAAACAGATCATTACTTCTCGTTATCTGCAAACTGCCGCTTTTCACATAACAATCCGCCGCTGACTGGCAGCGCACAGCTTTAAGCCTGCCCTTCATGGTACTTACGGCAATCAGCGCAATCAAAAACCCGATTCCAAAAGTGATAAAAAAATTAATAACAAATTGAAACGGCGGCTTCGGAAGATGTCCGGCATCATATGGCTCACCACTGCGCGCCTGCGTGATAAACTCATCACACAGACCGGCAAAGGCTGTAAACGCTGCCGCATACTCACCATCGCTTAAATCATCTAAAAAGTTATCAGACATATACTCCAGACCAGCATCCGTAACTGCCGTAATTCCAAATCCCGACGTCGATACATACCAGTCTCTTTCTTCCATGCTGATAAGAAAAAGAATCCCGTCCTTGTCATCACCAAAGCCATAGCCGTGACTGTCATAAAAATCATCAGCATATTCCACCGGCGAAGCTCCTCCCAAGGAATCAACCGTCACCACTACGATGTCTGTCTGCTGCCTGACACTGATTTCATCCAGCATCTTCTGCAGCTTCATTTCTTCTCCGTCTGAAAGCAGATCTGCTTCGTCTGCCAGCCTGGGCAGATCACCCGCAGCGAATGCCGAAATACCAAAAGATTCAGCTAAAATAAAAGCTGCCATCAAAAAAACAGCATAAAAACAGATCATCAATCCTGAATGTAAATCTGCTTTTAGACATGTAACTATTCTTATATTATGTAAGCTATCTTTCAAATATGCAGCCCATTGAAAGCCCATTCTTAAGCTTGCAGCCCATTTTTTACATAAGCTTATATTTGCTGCCAATCTCGTATGCACTCCTTTTTTCATAATGCATAACCTCCTACAGCATCCAGATCAAATAAGACAGCGCATACAGCACGGCTCCAATCAGAACGGTCAGGCCGGACAGCCATCTCACATATGATGCCCTATCCAGCGGCAGATCCCCTGCTATCTTTCCATTCTGGCCGTTCACAGCAAAGAGATAATTCTGCCCGTTCCATCTCGTGCTCAAAAGCCAGACTGGAAACAGCGCATACTTCACTGTACCATTCTGCAGCTGAATACCTCCTGCCTCTTTCACAACCGCGGAATAACCGTGGACTGTCTCATCTAATGCTTTCTCAGCGCTGTTTCGTATCCGTTCGTTGGCACGCTCAATGCTCTGCCTATCATCCACATCGTATTTGTCTGCCAGGTATCCTGCCAGATACGCCGTCTGAAAATCGACCGCCTGAGCAAAATCAAACGGCTCCAGAGATTCCATCAAATCGTCCGGCATCTTTGTCGAACCGTCTACGGGAACACGCTCAAATCTGAGTCTTCCGCTTCTGCATACGGCAAAAAAGCTGGTTTCCGTATAGTAATATCTGCTGTCACTCCATGAACGGATTTTTGTTGCCTTATAACGCATATTGACATCCGCATCAGCGTCAAACAGCCAAAACGGAACATATACGCCTTTTACTTCCTGAAGATGATTCTGATCTTTAAATACCTTCGGAAGCAGTCGTTTTCCTTCATAATGCTTTTTCAGAGCAGCTTCCGCCGCTTTTTTATCCAGCTGAAACGGAATCACATAATCCGGCTTTAATGCGCCTGACAGCCGCCCTGTCATGATTACCGGATTTCCACAGTACGGGCAGAATGAGGCCGCCGTATTCTGATCACAGACAATTTCACCGCCGCAGGATTTACATACATAAGAGCGCAGCTCTCCGGCTTCATCCGCCTGCCACTCTTCCCCTGAAGAATACTCCCAGCTTAGATCATCCGCCTGTTCATTTTGCAGCTCTCTATCATATTCTGCCAGAGTCTCCATATCGAATTCTGTATCGCAGTATGGACATTTCATTTTCTGAAGCCTGCTGTCAAAAGCAATCGCACCGCCGCAGCACGGACATTTATATTCTTGTATTGCCGCCATCTCAATCACTTACTTCCTGTCATTTTCATCAAAAGGATCTCCGCACTCCGGGCAGAATTTCGGCGGATGCGCTGGGTCTTCCGGTTCCCAGCCGCATTTATCACATCTATAAAGCAGCGCCCCGGCCGGCTTTCCGGCCCCGCACTCAGAGCAGAATTTTCCTTTATTTACTGTGCCGCAGGTACAAGTCCATCCGCTGTCGTCCGCAGGTCTGGCAGCGCCGCATTCAGAGCAGAACTTTCCTGATGCCATCGCACCGCAGGAGCATTTCCACAAACCAGCCGGAGCTGCTTTTGATACCTTCAAAGCTGTTCCTGATGCCTGAGATGCTGCCGCCTGCTGCCCCATAGCAAACAGATTCTGCACGTTTGCGCCGCCTGCGTTCATCGCCATTCCCATACCTACAAATCCATTCACAGCCCCCGCAGAATTGGATGCTGCCGCCTGCATGGCATCTGCCTGCGCACCTGCCAGAGCAGCGCCTGCCATATTCGGATTCTGGAGAACGGCTGTACGCTGCAGCTGCTGTATCATCTTAGCATCCTCATCCGGCAGAGTCACAGACCCCAGCGCAATGCTGACTACTTTCAGGCCGCGCAGCTGCTCCCACTTCGCCGAAAGAGCAGCATTCATAGCAGTTTCCAATTCTGTATTATGCGAGACGATCTGATTCGGACGCAGCTCTAGGTCTGATAATCTGCCGAACGCAGGCTGAAGCGCGCTGATAAACTCTGTCTTCAGCTGCCTATCCAGTTCGTCGCGTGTATAATCCTGCTCCACATTTCCGCAGACATTCGCGTAAAACAGCAGCGGGTCAGCGATTTTGTAAGAATATACGCCTGAACAGCGGATCGATACATCCACATCCAGTCCGATTCTGGAATCTACTACCCGGAAAGGTATCGGATTCGGCGTCCCGAATTTATTATCGATCAATTCCTTCGTATTGAAATAGTATACCCGCTGGTCCCTGCCGGTATCGCCGCCATATGTAAAACGTCTGCCGATTGTCCCAAATGTCTCTTTTATGCTTGTTCCAAGACTGCCGGTAAAAATACTCGGCTCCGTAGACATGTCATATTGAAATTCACCGGGCTGCGCACATACCTCTACAACCTTGCCCTGCTCTACAATTATCATACACTGGCCGTCTGCTACCGCAATGACACTTCCATTTGAAATAATATTGTCATTTCCTTTTTTATTGGATGAGCGGGAGCCTGTTCGTTTCTTTCCTTTTGTAACCAGAACATCCTTCTCGATCGCGTCACAGTAAAAAAATTCTTTCCACTGATCCGCAAGCGTTCCTCCCAGTGCACCCGTTCCTGCTTTGATTAGTCCCATGATAAAAACTCCCTTCTGTCTTATACTCTAACTGCCTTATTAAATCAATTTTTTAAAGATTTGATATAACTATCATTCTTCCTCCTAGATAAAATCTCATCTTTATTTGTTTTAGTACTACAATCCATTCTGCAAAATGCTTTGCGCTGTGTTATTTTTTGTCTTTATATATTAACACATAACTATTCATTTTTCTATAAAAATATAGCAATTCTCATATCATAAAACATGCCGTTTTATAGAAGAAAAATCATTGAAAGGCTATCAGAAGTATTGACAAGCTTTTTATTAAAAGCAAGAGAGCATGAAGTGAGATGTAAAGGATTTTTATCAAAAGAAATATTAAGCATACAATTCCAAAGAAGGGTTCATCAAAAATAGTGGGCAAAAATATTTGAAGCGGCTTGTACAATACCCATTCGAGACAGCGTATCCTGAAAATAGTCAAATCCGGCGCCCCCCCCTAGAATGGATGAAATAAAAAATGGTTAGACCCAAACTTAAAAGTCTAACCATTATAATTTGAAATTTTCTTAACTATACTCGCGAACGATATGATTTGCCCGCGAACGCTAATGAACTCGGAAAACTTTTTCATTCGCGTGTATCACTGACATTGGTTCTGGCCGAGGAAATTATCTATCATGGCACTACCAAATTTTTATCGTTTTCAATACGCGCTCCCCTTGATCTGCCGCAATAAAATCTACAGTTCCATTCTCACGCACAGGCCCAAAACGACGCACTCCAGAGACATACATTGTATCCGTATCATCCGGGCTTTCATTTGCATACTCTGCAGAAGGTTCTACCACAAACTGTCCTTTCCTGTCAATGATTCCCCACTGTCCGCCTTTTCCATAAAACAGCTGCACCGTGCCTGCGTCCTCTGTATATGGCACCACCTCTGCATCTGTAAGCACAGAAGCAAATCCATTGGAAAAATCGCTGGCATCCGCATATCTGCATGGAATTACCAGCTTTCCATTCTGATTCATAAAACCTTTCAGGCCCGTCTCCATATCCCTGACCGCCATCAGGCCGTCCTGATAATAAAGCCCGCTTTCTCCGGCACACAGTCCAGTGATAACCTGCGTTTCTTTAAACTGTTCATCATAAAACCGTATTTCATAAGCCCGTGCGTCTGCAGTCATATATCCCTTCGGCACTTTAAAAACAAGGCCGTAAGTGCCGCCGCATTCATAGCTTAAAACCGGATGATATAAATCCGTACTTTTCGAGACATGTATCATGTTATCATACTCAAAGATCAGATAATCCCCTGCAGAATAAAGCAGGTTGTCAAAGCGGCGCACTGGATAGGATTCTTTCGCTCCCTGCGTATCGCCTATCCGTTCAAAACGGCGTTCCTGTGAATTGTAATCTGTATGCTTATGCCCGTGGCTATCTTTGACCTGCCTTCCTGCAGACAGCACGCTTGCCCAGTCATGCCTGCCTGTAATCAGGTCTTCTACCAGTTCATACAGCATACCGTCTTTTTCATAAATAAGCTCTGAATCGTCCAGACTTTCTTCTGGTACGCTGTCATACCGCTGGAAAGTCGTATCCACTGAATGCTTCAGACTATCTTCATCTATATCCGAGCTGTCCATATTTCCTGCACTGCCAGCCGGATTCTTCGTCTGCTGCTCCAGATCTTCACCATATGCAGATAATACTGACAGAACATTTTCATTTGTAAATCTATGCCACACGGCATCCGGTTTTGCATCATTCTGCTCCTTCTCTGCAAGAAATTCTTCTTCGGAAATCTGCTTTCCGCCCTTCAAATAAACCGTCGTACGAATATCCTCTTCCGTTTCACTGCACACAAGCGGAATCACTGTATATCCAGTTTCGTGAAAACGAATCGTACCGATTCCATCATCCGGCCTGGCAAGACTTACAAAGACAAAGGTTCCATCTGTTTTCAGCGATGAAATAGCCTTATAATGAGCCGAATACCCGTGCACTTCCCCATCCTGCCTTTTTAAGATCATAAAACCGCCCAGATCACCTGCCGCATCCAAAATATGCAGAAGGATTTCCGCGTCTCCATCGCTGTCCAGATCTATGACAGCAAACTCATCTATTTCCGCATAGTCGCTGTCCGGACTGAAAAAAGCTGGAATCGCTTCTATATCCATACCCTGTGCCGTATCTTCGCCTTCTGCATAATATAATACCTTGTTTTTTCCGGTCAGAACAGCCAGATAATCCTCCACAGCAGTTTTTATACCTGTTTCCTGACTTTCTTCACTTTCCGTATCCGTATTTGAATGATTCTTATTTTCTGATTCGGAAAAGCTGTCATCCGGGCTTTCTGTAAATATCACCTCCCGGTCTCTGTCGGCCCCGCCGATTCCTGCACTGGAAATCATGGCACATCCGGCTACCGCCAGCATGGGAATGATTGACAGCAGTAATGCACAGACTCCCTTTTTGCGATATTTTCGAATCGATACAAGCCGTTCTTTTAACTGTATTTTTTCTTCACAAAAAGAGGCGGTAAACGTCCTTACACCGGAAACCGGCTTTGCGGCCACAGCAAGTAGTGTTTCTCCATAATGACGGCGCTCATCGTTATTCATTTTACGTATTACCGCTTCATCACAGGACAGCTCGCAGCAGCGGCCGATTTGATGCCGTATGAAATACATCAGCGGATTGAACCAGTGCAGTCCGCTCACCACAATGACAAACCATTTATAAACCAGATCCTGCCGTCTTGCATGTACCAGCTCGTGCATCAAAAGATCCCACAGCACCTTCGTGCTTTTTTCTCCCATGCCTGCCGGAAGGACAATCACAGGATGAAGCAGCCCCAGCAGCATAGGCGTATGCACTGCATCTGATTCCATGAGATGAATACGTCCTCCCGCTTCCTGCCTGCTTCCTATCATATCGGCTGACAGCAGCTTGCGAGCACTTCCATGCATAGATTCTTCGGCTTTCAAGCCGCTTCCTATCATATCAGCCGCGAAGGGGTTACGAACTGTTCGATGCATATACCCCTCTGCTTCCAGTTCATGCAGCACCGCAGCAGCCTCTGGCGAAGCTTCCGTTAAGGACCGCCGCACTCTGCGTGAAAAATTCATATAAGCCCAGATATGCCATCCCAAATAAATACACACCCCCAGCGCCCATAAAACAAGGCACGGGATTTCCAGACGCTGCATCACATCCAACAGCCTATTCAGGCTTACGATTGACAAAATCCTTTCTGCCAGCGTCTTCTTATCTGGTTCTTCTGACACAACTGTTTCTTCATTCTTTGTATCAACCGAAGATACGATTTCGCGAAATTCTGACGAACTCCTTCTGTGCACCTCCTGTCTGCCATTTACATAATCGATTGCATCTGTTTTATTTTGTCTGTCCACGGTATCAGCATGACCGGTCAGCGACACCGAAATCCCAATCGGTATACATAAACGCAGCAGCACGACCAACCACAGATAATAAACAGCTGTCCATCCTGCCAGTCTGTGAAGTATTGGCTGCAAAAGCATAAGCAGTACAGCAGCCAGGGAACCGAGGAGGCTTATCCGCAAAAGCACTATAAAAAACCCTTCCATAACTACTCCTCCTTCCACAGTTTGGAAAACATTTCCTTGAGCTCGTCCAAATCCTGCTGTCCCAGCTGCTCATTCCGCACCAGCGCTGCTACCAGATTCTTGGCACTGCCTGCATAAAGCCTGTCGATCAATTTTTTTGTCCGGCAACGTCCAAGCTCCTCCTGCCCGACCAACGGATAGTAATAATATACTTCACGCTTTTCCTGCTCTACTGCCCCTTTCTGGCATAAACGCCGCAGCAGTGTTTTCGTCGTATCTCCATTGCGGCCAAGCAGCGCAGCTTTGATCCCGGCCAGTGTCATTGGTTCATCTGCGTCCCATAATGCCTGCATTACTTCCAGCTCGGCATCGGTAATTTTTTCCTCTGCTTTTGACATGGTATCCTCCTTTCTAAAAAACACAGGTTACAGTTGTTCCTTTCTATAGGATACAACTGTAACCTGTGTTTGTCAATACCATCATTAACTTAAGATATTCAGATAAATTGTTACATACTGGCTGTGCAGATGCCGGGTGCGGGGATCGGTTCCGCCTTCTGATGACTTTTCCAGAATGCTATAAAATAGCTATATCCAGTCAGCGCTTTCTGGTCGGCGCTTCACAGCTAAAGATTCTGTCTGTATAGTCAGCATTTTTATTGTAAGGCTTAACAAAAACAGCTGGTTGAGGGGTGCCGGCCTGTCTCATGGTGACGTTGGAAGAATGCTTAGAAGCCCTTAGTATTCTGTACGATACACAGGCGGCGAAGCCGCAGCGGCACCTTTAGCGAAGGGCCGGATGTTGTCACTATTCAAAGCCTTCCCGGCCATAATTATATTACCATGTTGCTGCTTTTCTAGGCTTCTCCACAGTCTGAACTTTTATCATATTCGTAGTGCCTGCTATTCCGAGCGGTATGCCTGATGTAATAACTACGAGCTCTCCAGGATTTAAGAATCCGTAATCTCTTGCATTATTTACAGCATGATTAAACAATTCAATGACATCGCTCTCTTCCATTATCAAAAGAGGCCGTACTCCCCATGACAGATTCAGCTGTCTGCCTACTTTTTCATCCGTCGTACAGCCAATGATCTGGCAGCTCGGACGGTAACGCGAAATCATCCGTGCCGATGCGCCGGATTTTGTAACTGTAAGAATCGCGCTTGCATTTAAATCGTGCGCCGTCGTGCATGTCGCATGGCAGATCGCGTCTGTGATACTGGAGTTTGCAGTATGATCATATCCAAAGAAACGCTTGCGGTAATCTATATCTTCTTCTGTACGTTCAGCAATACGCACCATTGTCTGGAGCGATTCCACCGGATAGCGCCCTGCTGCCGTCTCGCCGGATAACATAATCGCGCTCGTGCCATCATAAATCGCATTCGCGACATCTGTCGTCTCTGCTCTGGTAGGCCTTGGGTTCTTCATCATAGAATCAAGCATCTGAGTTGCGGTAATTACTTTTTTTCCAGCCTCATATACCTTTTTGATAATCATCTTCTGAATCACCGGAACTTCTTCACTTGGGATTTCCACACCCATATCACCGCGGGCAATCATAATTCCTTCAGATGCTTCGATAATCTCATCAATATTATTCACGCCTTCCCTGTTTTCAATTTTAGATATAATATCTATCTTATTTCCTCCATTTTCATCGAGTATACGGCGGATCTGAAGTACATCCTCCGCACATCTCACAAATGAAGCCGCAATGAAATCAAAGTCTTTTTCGATTCCGAATAATATATCCTGTCTGTCTTTTTCACTGATATAAGGCAGAGACAGGTGCACATCTGGTACATTTACACCTTTATTATTCGATACAGCTCCGCCATTTATAATACGGCAGACCAGATCTTTCCCCTCAATAGCTTCTACATTCATCTCAATCAGTCCGTCATCCAATAAAATCTTCTGTCCGACTGCTACATCCTTATACAGATCTTTGCATGTAATCGATACCTGCTCCGTGTTTCCTTCTACTTCTTCAGAACAGAGACGAAACAGCTGATCCGGCTGCAGTTCCACACGGCCGTCTTTAAACGTCTTAACTCTGATTTCCGGCCCCTTCGTATCCAGCAGCGCAGCCACAGGCTTCTGGTATTTTGTCCGTGCTTCTTTTAAAGCATTCAGCCGCGCTTCGTGCTCCTCATAATTTCCATGCGAGAAGTTAAAACGCGCTACACTCATCCCTTCCTGCACCAACTGATCTAATACATCAGGCTGATCTGTAGCCGGTCCCAGCGTACAGATGATTTTTGTTTTTATCATGTCATTTTTCCTCCTTAATAATATGATATTTATTTTTAATTTTATTTAATGTTTATTTATGTCATGATTTAATTGCAGAAAATCCGCAAAAAGTTTAATCAATAATTGATTTCATAAAAGGCTTTGCGCGTCGTTAGATCGCCCGTTTAATCTATTAATGGCGGCTTCTGATAAAGCTTGCGGTTAATTTGCCTGCGCTTGAACTCTATTTCCTCAAGTACTTCTTTACATTCGCATTTTATTGCCACCCTTTCAATCTCTTCAAGCAAGGATAACTGATCGAAAAGATTACCATTATATTCTTTTTCAGACATCGGCATATAATCACCTCTTTCTATTATGAAATGTACGTAAACCCTCCATTTACATTTATCAATTCTGCTGCTATCAGATCCTTGTAGATTATTATAATCGTCAGCCGTATAAAAATCAACTGCTCAAAAACCAAATTTAGCCCACGCAGGTAATGACTGGCAACAGTTCAGATAGGGCGTTGCATTTTGGCAGGCCGGACGCAGGGTGAGGGGAGCTGTCCGGTCTTTCTGTGACGCCGGAAGAGTGATTAGAAGCCCTTCGTATTCTGTTCAATAAACAGACGGCGAAGCCGGAGCGGCACCTTTAGCTTCCGGCATTTGGCCGGGGCGGACCATATGCCGCGACCATACGATACCAATGCGTAAAAACAGAATTCTTAGGAATTCTTATCATTCTGTAAAAGTCACAGAAAGACCGGACAGCTCCCCTCTCACCCTGCGTCCGGGTATCTATAATGTAACATACAACTAAATTTCAGTCCGGTTATCACTTTCTAATATGCACAGTCATCTTCTTCTAATTCGTCAGTTTCTTAATCCACTTATAACTCCGAAACCGGATAAATGTAGGCAGCCCTTTAAAAATCTGATCTGACTGTATGACCAGTACGACAGCCTCCACCGGCAGCTTCCACCAAAAAGCAGCCATGAATGAGAAAGGCATAACAATCAGCCAGGTACTTATCATATTCATCTTCATCGTAAACCCGGTATCTCCTCCGCCCTGGATAATCCCAAAGCTTACGGGCATCTGATATGACATACCCACCATGACAACCCCCATAATAACAAGCAGATGCAAAGCCATCTCGGTCGCCCCCTGCGTCAGGCTGTATAATGACAGCAGAGGCCGACGGAGTATGACCAGTGCAGCGCCCAGCAGAATACCGATCGCAACATCTATCACAGAAAGCGTGCGTGCTTCTGCTTTTACACATTCTCTGTCTCCGCGCCCAATCGCATTTCCTATGACAACGGAAGAAGTCGAGGACATCGCAAGCACAATTACTTTCAGATATTGGTAAAAAGTAGTTGCGACAGAATTGGCCGCTATCGCATCCTCTGACAAATGTCCCAGAATAGCAGTCTGCATAGGAACAGAAAGCCCCCATAATATCTGCGAGCACATGATCGGCAGATAAACCTTTGTATAATCCCGCCGAAGACCAATATCTGCTGTAAATAAATCCCATGAAAACAGGTTCAGCTTTTTATCCGCCGTCATTATGTAAATCAGCACAATTACAAATTCCAAAATCCGTGCGGCCAGAGTTCCTACCGCCGCACCCTTAATCCCCATTTCCGGAAATCCGAATCTGCCAAAAATCAAAGTATAGTTAATTCCCACATTCACAATCAAGGATATGACCGATATATAAAAAGAGATCTTTACAATCCCGACGCTGCGAAGCGCCGCCATTAAAACATTTGTTAATATAAATAATCCAAACGACCACTGAAGCAAAAACAGATAATCCTTCCCCTGCGCAATAATCTGCGGCGAATCTGTAAAAATCCGAAGCAGCGGTACCGGGAGCAGCGCACACACGACAATGATAACCATGCTGCATAAAATACCAAGCTTCAGCGCAATGCCGGTCAGCCTGCGGATCGGCTCAATGCGTTTTTCTCCCCAGTATTGAGAAGCGAGCACCACCAGTGCATTTCCGATCGAAAGCGCAATCTGCTGTACCATAAAAAAGATCTGATTAACAGTTGCCGCACCGGAAAGCGCCTCCTGACTATAGCTGCCAAGCATGATATTATCTGCCATATTCACGCTGTAAGCAACCAGATTCTGCAGAGCCACCACAATCATCATGCTAAAAAAACTTTTGTAAAATTCTCTGTCTTTTGTAAAAAAATCCTGTTTCATATACATTTCCTCTTATGTTGAAATCCAAACCAGCGCATACCTGTTTTACAAATCTTAAAAAGCGCTGTCAAATACTATTGTATAGATAGCGCTTTTAATCCTGACTATTTTATTTTATACTTATACAGCTATGTGTCAATATCTAATTTCTATACACCGCTTTTCATTGCACGTTTAGTTACACCCGCTGTCTGGTCAGGGCTAAAGAAAGCGGCTTGCCATGCATCCGGCCCTTCGCCAAGGGCGAACTTTCAACGGGCCGGATGCCGTTACTTTTTACAGCACAGCCGCTTTCTGGCCGTGGTGTGAAAAACAGCCACGTTTAAGCTTCTATGTCTGACGACGGACAACTGTTACTTAATGCAGCCGCAGCCTTTTGTAGCCACAATCGGAACCCCGGTTCCCGCCGCATTTTCCAGCAGTATATCCCCAATTTTCACTGGAGCTTTTGCCAGAATGCCATTGATTTCTTTCATGCACGCAAAGATTCGATCCTTTGATATATCCTCTTTTGTTTTGACAGAAATATACTTTTTGTCTCCGCCTTCTACTCTTACCGTAGATGTCACAATGCGGGTAGGGTTTGTCACTTCTTTGCGGGCATAGGCATCTCCTTTTGGACATGTATTACCGGCTACGTCTGACACACCCTCCTTGTCCATTGTAACAACAAGCGGGCAGCCCATCGGACAGCCGATGCAGATCAGTTCTTTTTTCTCCATATTTTCCATGACACATTACTCCTTTTCTATTTTTACGGTAATACGCAAAAGGCCCGGATACGATGCGAGTTTCTTTTTCTGCAGCACTGCCTGCTCCATTTCTCCCGGAGCCATGACCTGCTTTTTTTTATGCATCACGCGCTCATCATTGTAATATACGCTGATATAACAATCTTTATATACTGCGCCAACGCGAAACCGCACCGTCAGCAGCTCTTCCATCCTATCCAGATTGATCTGGCGCGGCACTGTATAGCGCACTCCGTCCGCAGCAATGATATCAATATTTGTGCCGCTTTCCGCCAGCTCGCCTTTAACATATCTGGATGCGTTTGCACCTGCCCTGCCAGCCTCTTCTGATACATAATCCACCAGATCATGTACATGAAGCACGTTTCCACAGGCAAATACTCCTGGAATATTGGTTTCTAAGCTCTCATTGACGATCGGCCCCGATGTCACACGATCCATTTCAACACCCATTCCCAAAGAAAGCTCATTTTCAGGAATCAGGCCGACCGACAAAAGCAGCGTATCACATGCATAATCTTCTTCGGTCCCGGGAATCGGCTTTCCTTTTTCATCTACCTGAGCCAAAGTGATGCCTTCCAGACGTTCTTTGCCTCTGACGTCTACGACGGTATGGCTGAGCTTAAGAGGAATCCCATAATCGTTTAAGCACTGCACGATATTCCTTTTCAAACCGCCTGAATACGGCATCAGCTCTGCTACCACTTTTACCTTAGCGCCTTCCAGCGTCATACGCCTTGCCATAATAAGTCCGATGTCGCCGGAGCCTAAGATCACGACTTCCTTCCCCGGCATATACCCTTCCATATTTACAAGGCGCTGAGCCGTTCCCGCAGAAAATATGCCTGCCGGGCGGTATCCAGGAATATTCAGAGCGCCTCTGGAGCGCTCTCTGCACCCCATTGCCAGAATGACTGCCTTCGCCTGAATCTGAAACATGCCTTCTGTCCGGTTCATGGCTGTTACTACCTTATTCGGACTGATATCCATAACCATAGTATTTAATTCATACTCTATGCCGAGCTGTGTCACCAGATCAATAAACCGTCCGGCATATTCAGGCCCGGTCAGTTCTTCTTTAAATGTATGCAGACCGAATCCATTATGTATACACTGATTTAAAATTCCCCCAAGCTCCTTGTCTCGTTCCAAAATCAGTATGCTTTCAATCCCTTCTTTTCTGGCAGATGCCGCGGCAGCAAGTCCGGCAGGGCCTCCGCCGATTACAACAATATCATATGATTTCATGGACTTTCCCCTCCTATTTGTCATCTTTCGTGCGTCCTGTTACAATCACAGAACTGCCGCCAGATTTCGTAATGTCTTCCATGTCTATATTCAGCTCCCGCTCTAAGATTTCCATTGTCCTCGGACTGCAGAATCCCGACTGGCATCTTCCCATACCTGCTCTGGTACGTCTCTTTACTCCGTCTAAAGATTTCGCGCCGATCGGCCTTCTGATTGCGTCAATAATCTCGCCCTCAGTGACAGATTCACATCGACAGATGATCGTGCCGTAAGCAGGATTCTTTTTAATCAGCTCATTGCGCTCATCTAGACTTAGGTCAGCAGGATTTAAAATTCCTTTCCTTTCAGCAGTAAAGTGTTCTTTTTTCTTTAGGCCCATTTTATCCCGCAGCAGCTCTGACACCATCACGCCGATTGCAGGCGCGCTGGAAAGCCCCGGAGACTCAATGCCTGCCACGTCAATAAACCGCTCGGCACCTTCAGCTTCTCCAATCAAAAATTCACCGCCGTCTTCATGAGCACGAAGTCCGGCAAAGGATGTGATTACCTGACGAAGCGGCAGGTTTTTCACAGTCATTCCTGCTTTCGCCGTCAGCTCGTCCAGCCCTTCCCTAGTCGTATTCGTACCTTCCTTGTCCTCAATGTCTACAGCAGTAGGCCCTACAATCAGGTTGCCGTGTACGGTAGGCGATACGAGCACGCCCTTTCCCATTTTTGTAGGAAGCATAAAAATGGTATGAGACACATGGCTGCCAGCGCTGCGGTCCAACAGGCAATAATCGCCTTTTCTGGCTGTAATATTGATTTTACGGCTGCTTACCATATTATGAAGCTGATCGGCATAGACTCCAGCCGCATTGACAACATAACGGCTGTCTATTTCACCACGGTCTGTATTGACCGAATAATAACCGTCCATTTTTTGTATATTTTCTACCTGTGTATCAAATTTAAATTCCACACCATTGCTGCAGGCATTCTCCGCCAGCCCGATCGTCAGAAGAAACGGGCACACGATTCCTCCGGTCGGCGCATACAAAGCGCCTTTTACATCATCCGACAGATTCGGTTCCAGCTTCACCGCTTCCTCTCTTGATAGGATACGCAGATCTTTCACTCCATTTTTTACCCCTCTGTCATAAAGCTCCTCCAGACCGGACAGCTCGTCTTCATTTAGGCAGACTACCAGCGAACCATTTCTCTTAAATGGAAAATCCAGTTCTTTTGAAAGCTGATCCATCATCTCATTTCCCTGCACGTTCAGCTTTGCCATCAGCGAGCCGACTGGCGCATCAAATCCTGCATGAACGATTGCACTGTTGGCTTTGGTAGTGCCGCAGCATACATCCTCACATTTCTCAATGACACATGCGCTGACTTGATAACGGGATAGCTCCCGTGCAACTGCGCAGCCTGATACGCCTGCACCTATGATACATACATCATACATAAACTCTTCTCCTTGTCTTTGTTTATTCAATATATAACTTCATTGTTTTCGATTAATGCAATCAATATTATATATATCATAAAATAATATAATATTAATTTTTAATATAACTATTTTGCCAAGCAATATCCTTTCCATCTATAAAAATATCGAACTATAAATATCTATTCCGTTTGCAGACTGACAATCTGCTATTTAATTTATTCTGAAATAACAGATCGGGTAGTTTTACATCAGCTTCCATAACAGATATGGCAGCAGTCAAAAATAAATATTTGATTGATTATATGCTTATTATATGTAAGTTTAATTTAGTCGAAACTTAATAACTTTCTTTTTTTCTTGAATTTATCTAGTCTTCTTTCGCCCATCCATAAGCACACTTTACAGCCTTCTGCCAGCCTGCCAGAACAGCCAGTCTTTTTTCTTCTGACATTTCAGGCTTAAACACCCTGTCAATCTGCCAGTTTTTAATCACTTCTTCCTTACTCTTCCAATATCCGACCGCAAGTCCTGCCAGATAAGCAGCTCCCATTGCAGTCGTTTCCACGCATACCGGCCTGTGAACCGGAGCATCGATAAGATCTGCCTGAAACTGCATCAAAAGATCATTTGCACTGGCTCCGCCGTCAACTTTCATAGCACTCATTTCAATGCCTGAATCTGCCTGCATTGCTTTGATAACGTCATTCACCTGATAACCGATCGATTCCAGCGTCGCACGAATAATATGGTATTTATTCACGCCGCGGGTAATGCCCACAATCGTGCCTCGTGCATACTGATCCCAGTATGGAGCTCCAAGCCCGGTAAAAGCCGGAACTACATAACATCCATTGGTATCTTCGACTTTTGATGCCATATACTCTGTATCCGGCGATGTATCCACCAGACGCATCTCATCGCGCAGCCACTGCACAGCGGCTCCTGCTACAAAGATCGAGCCTTCCAGCGCATAATTCACCTTTCCATCAAGCCCCCATGCAATCGTAGTGACTAAACCATTGTTTGAAAATACCGGCTTTTCTCCGGTATTCATTAATAAGAAGCAGCCTGTGCCGTATGTATTCTTTGCTTCTCCCGCTGTAAAGCAGGTCTGTCCGAATAATGCTGCCTGCTGGTCGCCTGCCGCGCCTGCAATCGGTATGGCGGCCCCAAAAAAGGACGGATCGGCTTCTCCATAGATACAGCTTGACGGCATCGGCTGTGGAAGCATACATTCTGGAATATCCAGCTCTTTTAAGATATCTTCATCCCATTTCAGATCGTTAATATTAAAAAGCATCGTTCTGGAAGCATTCGAATAATCCGTAACATGCACAGCTCCTTTTGTCATCTTCCAGATCAGCCACGTCTCTACCGTGCCAAACAGCAGCCGTCCTGCTTGCGCTTTTTCCCTTGCCCCTTCTACATGATCCAAAATCCATTTGACCTTCGTAGCTGAAAAATACGCGTCGATGACAAGTCCTGTCTTATCACGAAAGGTATCCGTCAGCCCCTTTTCCTTTAGTGAATCGCAGTACTCGGCTGTGCGCCTGCACTGCCATACGATTGCGTTGTGAATCGGCTCCCCTGTTTCCTTATCCCATACGATTGCCGTCTCCCGCTGATTCGTAATACCGATCGCCGCAATATCCTCTGCCGTGGCACCGATATTCTGCATGGCTTCCACTGCCACCCCCAGCTGCGTAGACCAGATCTCATTCGCATTATGCTCCACCCAGCCCGGCTTTGGAAAATACTGGGTAAACTCTTTTTGTGCTACAGAGCACATCTCTCCTTTTTCATTGAACAGGATACACCGATTGCTTGTCGTTCCCGCATCCAATGCCATTACATACTTTGCCATTCTTACTTCCTCCCTATATTGTCAAGTGATTTTCCTTAAAAAATCAAGGAATTTATA
>CANDMV010000088.1 GCA_947385875.1 uncultured Eubacterium sp.
ACATCAAACTTGCGGATACAAAACCAAAAGCAGGCGAATACAAGTATACTATGAGCGTATCCCCGTTAGACTGTATGGGATGCGGCGAATGTATCACAGTCTGCCCGGTAGGCGCAATCGCGATGGTACCGCAGGAATCACAGGCAGACGAGCAGCCGGTATTCGATTATCTGGTAGCAAACGTAGGCAAGAAACCTGGCGTACCGGCGGACAATACCGTAAAAGGTTCCCAGTTCAACCAGCCGCTGCTTGAGTTCTCAGGCTCCTGTGCAGGCTGCGCGGAGACATCTTATGCGCGTTTGATCACACAGTTGTTCGGTGAGCATATGTATATTTCCAATGCAACCGGATGTTCCTCTATTTGGGGCGGCCCTGCGGCTACTTCGCCATATACGGTACATAAAGATTCCAAGAAAGGTCCGGCTTGGGCAAACTCCTTATTCGAGGACAATGCGGAGCATGGGCTTGGTATGCAGATCGGCCAGCAGGTACTGCGCGACCAGGCAGTTGCAAGCGCAAAGAAATGCGCAGAATCTGATAAAGCGGACGCTGCGTTAAAAGATGCATTTGCAAAATTCATGGAAACAAAAGACGATACAAAAGCAAATTCCGCTGCAACAGAAGCGCTGGTAGCGGAGCTGGAAAAAGCAGCAGCAGCCGGATGTCCGGACGCAGCAGCAGCCATTGACAAAAAAGATTACCTCGCAAAGAAATCCGTTTGGATCTTCGGCGGCGACGGATGGGCTTATGATATCGGTTTCGGCGGATTAGACCATGTACTCGCTTCCGGTGAAAATGTAAACGTGATGGTATTTGATACCGAAATGTATTCCAATACCGGCGGCCAGGCTTCCAAGGCTTCCAATATCGGTGAAGTATGCCAGTTCGCGGCAGCAGGTAAGGAAGTAGGCAAGAAGAGCCTTGCGGAAATCGCAATGAGCTATGGCTATGTTTATGTAGCACAGATCGCGCTCGGCGCAAATATGGCACATGCGGTAAAAGTGCTTGCGGAAGCAGAAGCTTACAATGGCCCGTCATTAATTATCGGCTATGCTCCTTGCGAACTGCACGGTGTAAAAGGCGGCATGAACCACTGCCAGGATGAAATGAAAAAGGCAGTTGCAGCCGGATACTGGAACCTGTTCTCTTACAATCCAGCATTAAAGGCAGAAGGAAAGAATCCATTTACCCTGACCTCTAAGCCGGGTGACGGAACATATCAGGAATTTTTGAATAACGAGACACGTTACAGCCGTCTTGCACGGTCGTTCCCAGAGAGGGCGGAAAAACTGTTCAAAGACTCTGAGGCAGCCGCAAAAGAACGTTATACACATTTAGAGAGATTGGTAGAGCTTTATAAATAAATATTTTTGATCTAAGAAAAACCGCTGCAGGAAACTGCAGCGGTTTTTTTGTTGTTAATGATAACGGTAATTATTGAAACAAAATTATTGTAAAAATATGATATGTATCTTCTTTTCACATGAAATGTAAAAATAGTATGGCAAAAAACATGCAATAAGCGTGGTATTAGAAATGCAGTCTGATTTCGTATAATTAGTTACAGAAAAGGAGGTTGAAAGACATATGAAAAAGAAAAAAGATTCAGCGAAAGAAAAGTTTTCCTGGAATCTCATGTGGAAACAGAGATATCTTCTTCTGATGTCAGTACCGTTTGTCATCTGGCTCATCATCTTCAAGTATGTGCCCCTGTGGGGATGGACGATGGCATTCCAGGAAGTAAAACCAGGGTCTTTTGCACTGCCGGTATGGGAAAGAAAGTTTGTGGGCTTTGGGAATTTTATCAAGGCGTTTACAGACAGGCTGTTTCCGCAGACAATGATTAATACGATCGGGATCAGTATTTTAGGCATTGCGATTGGAACGATCACATCCATACTATTTGCGCTGGTCTTAAATGAACTGTGTTTTACCAGATTTAAGAAGATCACGCAGACGGTGTCCTACCTGCCGCACTTTGTATCATGGGTTATTATCGCGAGTATTGCGAAGATGCTGTTCAATGACGGCGGTGCGATCGATACGATGCTGGGCACGAAGCTGCATCTGATGTCCACAAACAGCCCGGCGTTCTGGTTTGTCGTCTGTCTGATTGATGTCTGGAAAGAAATGGGGTGGAACGCCATTATCTACCTTTCTGCGATGGCAGGTATTGACCAGGGGCTTTATGAAGCTGCGAAAGTGGACGGAGCAAACCGTTTCCAGAGAATCTGGCATGTGACGCTGCCTTGTATCAAGCCGACGATTATTGTGCTGCTGATTATGAGTATTGGTTCAGCTTTGAATGTAGGCATGGAGCGTCAGATGCTGTTAAGCAACAGTATTGTGCAGGATCATGCGATGGTGCTTTCGTGGTTTGCATATGTACGAGGGATCGGAAGCAATAACTATGGATTAGGTACTGCGATCGGTGTGTTCCAGTCTGTAGTTGGCGTCATACTTTTGTTTATTGCAAATAAGGTGGCGGGGATGATCGGTGAGAGTAAGCTTGTATAGGAGGAAAGAAAATGGCGAGCAATGAATATCAAATAAAAAGTTCAAAGAGTGAAAAAGCTTTTGACTATGTGCTGTTAGTATTCTGCCTGTTCCTCATTGTGATTACGGTGTATCCGTTTTTGAACGTGCTGGCAATTTCGCTGAATGATTCTATGGACACGATGAGAAATGTGAATTTTATTATTCCTAGAAAATTTACATTGAGTAATTATACATACATATTCCGGGAAAATAATCTTGGCGGTGCTTTTGTGATGTCGGTAGTCAAGACGTTGGTAGGTGTTATATTTGGCGTGATCTGCACATCGATGCTGGCTTATGTACTCAGCAGGAAAGATTTTTATTTCAATAAGCTTTTTACCATTTTATTTATTGTAACGATGTATGTCAGCGGCGGCATGATACCGGAATATCTTCTTTTGACAAGGACGCTGAAGCTGGGCAATAGCTTTTGGGTATATATTATTCCGGGACTGATCTGGGTGTATAACGTCATCCTGATGCGTTCCTTTATCGAAGGACTGCCGATTGCGCTCCAGGAGGCGGCAAAACTGGATGGGGCAAATGATTTTACGATCTGGCTGAAAGTAATACTGCCGCTTTGTACGCCGTCGATCGCGACAGTAGCGCTGTTTCTTGCGGTAGGGCAGTGGAACTCATTTATGGATACATACCTGTATGCCAGGGATCTGCCGACGCTGCAGTATGTCCTGTATGAAATTATGGAGCAGGCTACTATTCAGATAGATCCTCATGCGGCGTCATCCCAGCTAACAAATGCGGTTTCTCCGATGTCTGTGCGCATGGCGATTACGATTGTAGCTACTGTGCCGATTCTGGTTGTATACCCGTTCCTGCAGAAATATTTTGTAGGCGGCATGACGCTTGGAGCAGTAAAGGATTGATGGAACACAGGCGGCATGCCAAATGGCGTACAAAGAGTTCAATCGATGTTTTATATGGCGTAAAAATTTATGAAGTAGAAAAGGAGTTAACGGTATGAAAGCGAAAAAAATAGTTGCACTACTTATGGTAGCTGTAATTGCGGCAGGCGCGATGGCAGGCTGCGGCAACAGTGATTCAAAGGAAACCGGAAATCAGGGCGGACAGGAAACAGGGAGTACAGATGAAGTAACTACACTCTCTTTCTATAATTCAGACCTGCAGGAGGACGATCCGTGGACAGACCCGGTGGCTCAGAAGCTGACAGAAAAAACAGGCGTAAAGCTGGATGTCGATCATCCAGTAGGGGAAGATAAGCAGAAGATCTCCCTGATGATTGCAGAACAGAAATTCCCGGATATGATTTATGCAAAAGGAGACGCAGGAAGCCTGATTGACGCGGGTGTATTAATTGATCTGACAGACCTGATCGAAGAATATGGCCCGAATATCAAGAAAATGTATGGGGATGAGTTTGGCAAGCTGAAATATTCAGAAGACGATCCATCGATTTATCAGTTGTCCTCTTATGAGATGGGCGGCACAAAATATGAAGACTCCGGTACGGCACAGGTGCAGTTTGATTTTTTGAAAGAAAATGATTATAAAATTCCGGAATCGCTGGATGAGTTTGAACAGATGTTAAAGGATTATCTGGCAGCGCACCCAAAGACAGACGACGGCATGGATACGATCGGCCTTTCGCTTTCGGCGTCTGACTGGCATTGGATGATTACACTGGGCAATCCGGCAGGTTATATTGCAGAAGGGGCGCCGGATAACGGACAGTGGTTGATTGACGAAAACTATAATGCTTCCTATAAGTTTACTTCACAGAAGATTCGTGAGTATTTTAAATGGCTGAACAAGCTGTATAATGAAGGCATTCTGGATCCTGAATTTGCTACACAGACGCATGATGATTACATTGCCAAGATTTCTTCCGGCAGAGTCGTTGCCCTTTTGGATACGCTGTGGGATTATCAGGACGGTGAGAAGATTTTAAAGCAGGATAAAAAGCTTGGAAAGACTTACTGCGGTATACCGCTTGCGATGGATCAAAATACAAAAGTGCCTACATTGATGTATCAGGGCCTTCCGACCGGACAGGGGGTAGGCATTACTACTTCCTGTGAGAATCCGGAAGCAGCGATTAAATACCTGGATTATATCTGTTCAGACGAAGGGCAGGTGCTGGTAAACTGGGGAATAGAGGGAACAAATTATAATGTTGATGAAAACGGGCACCGTTATCGCGAACAGGAAGAGATCGCGGCATCAAAAGAAGATAAGAACTATCAAAAGACTACAGGCGTAATGTTCCACCAGTATCCATTCCCGCGCTATGGCACAGGTGTGCTGGATTCTACGGGCAGTACGTATACAACTACCAGTAAGGAAACAGTGATCGCAGAGTATAATGAAGAACAGCAGGCAGCCTGCAAGGCATGGGATGTAGAGCTTCTGGTAGATATTTTCCCGCAGCAGGATGAATTTGAAGTCCCGGATTTTCCTCCGGTATGGGCAATGTCAAAGCCGGTAGAGTTTGATGAAATAGGCAATAAGCTGGACGAAATCGCACAGCCTTCTTTAATCGGATGTATTATGGCAAAAGAGGCGGACTTTGATGCGGCTTATGATAAAATGATTTCAGATCTGGAAGGGTCCGGCATGAAAGAAGCGGAAGAGATGCTGACAGAGATTGTGAAAGATAAGGTGGCAGTAATGCAGTAATAGTATGAGGGGCAGGCTGTGATTCCAGATGAAATGGGACGCAGCCTGCTTTTATTCATGATATAAAAGGTGCAGGTATTTATGAATCAGAGAAAAACGGATCAGTATTTATATACAATCTTTCAAAGCGCGGAGGAAGGCGTATTTCGGCCTGACTGGAATTCTTTGTGCAGATGGCAGGCGCCGGCCTGGTTTCGGGATGCAAAGCTTGGAATATTTATTCACTGGGGCCTTTACAGTATCCCGGCCCATGCCAATGAATGGTATGCAAGGAATATGTATATCAAGGGGCGGGAAGAATGGGAGTGGCACCGTAAGACATATGGCGGCCAGAAAGACTTTGGATACAAAGATTTTATCCCACTGTTTACAGCAGAGAAATTCTGTCCAAAGGAATGGATCAGCCTGTTTCAAAAGGCTGGCGCCAGATATATATTCCCGGTGGCAGAGCATCATGATGGATTTCAAATGTACAAAAGCGCTCTATCTAGGTATAATGCGTGGAATATGGGACCGCACAGGGACATTTTAAGGGAGCTTAAACAAGAGTGTGAAAAACAGGGGCTGTATTTTTGTACATCCAGCCACAGGGCAGAGCACTGGTTTTTTATGGGACATGGAAAAGAATTTGATTCCGATATAAAGGAACCGTTAAAAAAGGGAGACTTTTACTGGCCTGCTATGCCGGAGCCAGATGCGATGGATTTAAAAAGCCTGCCGTATCCGACCGAAGAATTTGTCAATGACTGGCTGCTTCGTGTGTGTGAGGTGATAGACAGCTATCAGCCGTCGCTGCTGTATTTTGACTGGTGGGTGCAGCATGAGGCATTCCATAAGGCGTTTGCGGTGATGGCCGCGTATTATTATAACCGCGGCATAGAATGGGGAAAGCAGGTCGGTATCTGCTATAAATATGATGCTATGGCATTTGGAAGCGGAATTGTAGAGGTGGAGCGCGGCGGACTGCGGGAGGCAGTGCCGTATCCGTGGCAGACAGATACTGCAATTGCCAAGAACGCCTGGTGCTATACCGATGCGCTGGATTATAAGACAAGCAGGCAGATTATATGCAGCCTGATTGAAACGATCTGCTGCGGAGGGAATATGCTGCTTAATGTAGGGCCGAAAGGCGACGGCACTATTCCGAAAGAAGACGAGCGGATTTTAAGCCAAATCGGGGAGTGGCTTAAAATAAATGGAGAGGCGGTCTATGGGACGTATCCTTGGAGAAAATATGCGGAAGGGCCGACAAGGTTGCCTGAGGGGCATTTTTGTGATAATGAAGAGATCTTCTATACGAGAGAAGATATTCGTTTTACGGCAAAGGGCGGCTCAGTCTATGCGTTTATAATGTGCTGGCCCAAGGATGGAGCAGTAGTGATTCGTACGATGGCAAAGAATATCGCGAAACAGGGCGGACAGTCTACAACGGATTTTCACGGACTGATTAAGAAAGTACGGATACTTGGGCAGGAGAATCAGGCAGTGAGATGGCATCATAAGGCGGACGGGCTGTATGTGGAATGCAGGCTGGAGTGCCGGATGCCGGTGGTTGTCAGCGTGGATGTCATGTAATTTTGATGAGAATGCCCTTTGCGGCCTTTTGAGTGGTATAAATAGTCATGTAGAAAATCACAGATAATCTACGTGTTTTCTATACTTAAATACTGTTATAATTGCATCATCTACAGAAGCTGCGCAGCTTCAAAATGAATGGTAAATTGGAATATCTTCTGGGCAGGTTTGCGCAGAGGGAAATAAGCAGAATCGGGCGGGCGCTGAGCCGGTATCCGGGCAGGACAGAAGTGAAAGTAACAGTGACGCAGTATGGCAGGACGGATACTTTTACCGGCAGGTGAGCAGGTTGCAAGATGGCTCTTCCTTTTAATTGGGCTTGTCCAATAAGAGGAGGAGCATTTTTTATTTGAGGAAGGAGGCATGTTTTATGATTAAAAAGAAGGGCTGTATATGCGTGCTGCTGTCAGCTACGCTGCTGCTTAGTGCCTGCGGGTCACGCAATACGCGGCAGAATGGGCAGGCAGGATCAGGAGGTACACAGCAGGATGAACAGTATACGCAGTTTGGGCAGGCGAATGAGCAATCGGGTAATGCAGACAGCAGCTTAGCTTTCATACTTCCGGAGGAGACAGTTACTCTGGATGTGTATTCACAGCTCAGCGGCTATCAGGGAGCGCAGCAGGGATGGTTTGCGCAGGTTTTATCAGACAGATTTCACGTAAAGCTGAATTATATTAACGACGGCACAGAGGATTTATATGACAGACTGGCATCCGGCGGCAGTCTGGGGGATATTGTAATCTGGGGGACGGACTCCGACCAGTACCATTCGGCAATAGAAGACGGGCTGCTGCTGGACTGGGAGGAGGACGGACTGCTTGAAAAATATGGAACGTATATGCAGGAGCATATGCAAAAAGCGCTGAATAAAAACAGGCATAATTCCGGCGGGCATATTTATGGATTTGGGTATGATGTAGCGGCAGAGAGCGGGGAATACGGAGATTTTGATTATCATCCTGACATTCGCTGGGATTTGTATGAACAGATCGGAAAGCCGCAGGTAAAAGAGTTGGAGGATTATGTCGGCGTCTTAAAGCAGATGAAAGAAATCTGCCCGGTGTCTGATTCAGGAAAAGAAACCTATGGCGTATCGCTGTTTGGAGACTGGGACGGGGATATGATGATGTTTGCAAAATCTACCTGTACGAATTTTTTTGGGCAGGATGAATTTGGCGTAGGATTATATCGTGCAGATGACGGAAGCTTTGAAGGCTGCCTGAAAGAGGGAGGCAGCTATGAGCGTGCCCTTCGGTTTTATAATCAGCTATATCGAAATGACCTGCTTGACCCGGAGTCAAGGACACAGGGCTATGAGGGATGTGTGCAGGATTATCAGGACGGGTCTGCATTTTTATGTATTTTTAGCTGGCTTGGAGCACCGCAGTATAATACGGTAAACCATACGGCTGATGGGAAAATAATGCTTCCGCTTGCCGCAGAAAATCAGAACACGCTTGTATACGGACTCAATGAAAACGGAGGAAACAGGCTGTGGACAATCGGTGCCGGGACGAAGTATCCAGAACTTGTCATGGCTGTCATAAACTGGCTGTGTACGCCGGAGGGAAGGCTGACGCAGGAGTATGGGCCGAAAGGTGTCGGCTGGGATTATGATCTGGAAAAAAACACATGCCTGATCGACCTGCCTGCTGATCCTGCGGGAGACGACCGTAAAATGCCGGAGGATTCGGGGTATGAAGGGACATGGACGGAAGGGATTCCACAGTTTAACAATACGACATGGACGCTGCATACAGCCAATCCAGAGTCAAACGGGCAAACCTTCCATACGTCAACATGGCCGAATGTAATGTGCGCGGATGTCAGTGCTGTGGAACAAAGGTGGCGGGATGAAAATCACGCGGCGAACGTAAGGGAATATTTGTCAGGCTTTCGCTATGCAGTCGCAAGGCCGAGCACCTATACCGCTAGTGTCAAATCGCCGCAGTTAAGTGAAAAGTGGGGGAAAGTGACTAAGATTATCCGGGAGGGTTCCTGGGACGCTGTCTATGCAGATACGGATAAGGACTTTGCGCTTATTTTAAATAAGATGCGCAGGCAGGCACAGCAGGAAGGATATGCGGACTGTATTTCTTGGTGTGAAAAAGAGGCGCGGCTGCGCAGAAATCTGGAGGAGTAAAAAATGAAAAAAGAAAAAAGGAATATCAGCATAGCAGTAAAGCTGATCGGCATGTCGGTGCTGCCGGTGGTGATACTTGGCATTATCCTGACGATATACGGGCAGTCTAATCTAAAAAAGAGTTTGAAAAAAGAGATCTATGAGGGATTAAAAAGTGCGGCCCTTGCTGTGCAGGGTGCATACGATGCGGCGGGAAACGGGGATTTTATTATGCTGGAATCCGGAAACGTCATCAAAGGGACATTTGTGGTCAGCGGCAATTACAGTCTGGCAGACCATCTGAGCAGCGGATCGGGGATTGACGTTTCTTTGTATTACGGAAATCGTATCGTAGTTACGTCTTTGATCGATCAGGATAACAGCCGCATGACAGAGGGGACTGTCAGCAGCAAGGTAGAAAATACCGTTTTAAAAAAGGGGAAAGAGTATTTTGCCGAGGACGTAGAGCTGGGCACGGAGCATTATTATGGTTATTATATGCCAATCGTAAATGAGCAAGGCAACGCATACGGCATGATTTTTACTGGAAAAAAGAGTGCGGATGTGAATGCGGCGATTGCTTCAGACGCGTTTAATATGAGTCTGATTAGTGTGGCGGTCATTGCGGCAGCGCTGGTTCTGACAGTTGTAATGGCAGTGTCGATTGCGCGGGCGCTCAAACATATGATGGGCTTGTTTGGAAAGGTGGCTGATGGAAATCTATCCGAGGTGCATGATGAAAAGGGAAGCAGAAGACGTGATGAAATCGGGGCTATGCTCTGCGGGATTGCAAAGTTAAGAATTTCTCTGCGGGATATGATCGGGAGCGTCCAGCATTCGATAGGGGTGCTTACACAGTCTGCGGATGAACTGGAGCGGTCAGCCGCACTGACAAGCAGTGAATCTGATAAAGTCGGTCGGGCAATCAGTGAGATCTCAGGCGGAGCCGCTTCCCAGGCAGAGGAGACAGAGACAGCGATGGCGGACATTGAAAATATGGGGCGCATTATCAGCCAAATGACAGGAGATATATCTGCCATGACACAGATTACAAGCGAGATGGGCAGGGTAGGAGAAGACGCGGACCGTATTTTGGGCGAGCTGTCGGAGTTTACGAAAAAGACTACAGAAGCGGTAGACGCCATCGCACAGCAGATTCAGGCGACAAATGATTCTGCCCAGCAGATTCAAAAAGCGGTCGAGATGATTACATCGATTGCTGATGAGACAAACCTGCTGTCATTAAATGCATCGATCGAAGCAGCCCGCGCAGGCGAGCAGGGGCGCGGATTTGCGATTGTAGCGACACAAATTCAAAAGCTTGCCGAACAGTCCAGTAATTCTGCCCAGCAGATCGAACAGATCATCCGTGTACTTTTAAATGATGCACAGATGACGGTACAGACGATGGATCAGGTGGTAGAAATCGTAGCAAGCCAGGAACAAAAGCTGGGACAGACCGGAGAATGTTTTGAAACAGTCAGCAGAGGCATTCGGGATTCATTGGGAAAAATGGAGCATATAGAAGAGCAGTCAAAAGTGCTGGATGAAGCAAGGGGACAGATGGTGCAGATGATTACCTCGCTGTCTGCGATCTCTGAGGAAAACGCAGCCGCAAGTGAGGAAACTGCTTCGTCGACGGCGCAGCTAAATGAAAGAGTCAAACAGATTACCAGTGAGGCTGTGGTGTTAAATGAGCTGGCTGTAGATTTGGAAAAGCAGATTGGGATTTTTAGGGTGTAGGAAAAACGGGAAGAGCTGCACAATGGAAATGCTAATAATTAAATGGTGATATATGCTCTAAATGACTTCTTTAGCACGGCATTTAGAGCATATTTCATGCATGGTCATGGTGCCGGTATTTTTTCATACGGCATAAAAATTTTATTAAAAAGAAACGACTGTACGTACGCGGTCAACGCAAAGCCGAGCGCAGTCAGTGACATCAGTACCGTTCCAAGTGGGAGAAACAGACAAAAACAGGCTTCGAATAAGTCGATCAAAAGCAGTACAGCCGTCCATTTCCGATTGCGCAGAGCCAGACCCCATGCATTTTTGATGGAATTGACAGGTGTGTTTACAAAGCGCCCGACCAATGGGAATGTATAGTGAAAAATTACCAGCCATACAATAAAAAGGGCGATCAAAAGTCCTGTGACGATCGAAGAAAACGCGTTGCCCTGAGCCGGCCAATAGAGCATGTTAAATATAAGCATACTTCCAGGAATCATAAGCAGCAGGAAAGCAATTGTCCCGCTTTTTAAATTGCGTTTTAATTCACGCAGATAAGTGCGTACCAAATAGCCGTATTCTCCCTTAGATTCCCTGCCCATTACATAGTAGAGTGATGAAAGGGCGCTGCCGGTCGTAAAGACCGGGATACAGGTGATCAGAAAGACCAGATTCAGCACAAAAAAATTGCAGAGCATGTTGATAAAGTCAATAACAGGATTTAATTTTCCTCCGTTCATATGCGGCACCTCCTAATTAAAAATAATACTGAAATTTATTTTATTATAGCCGTGATCTATGAAATATATCTACAGAAAAAAAATGCCTGAAACTACGTACAAAATTAGACATCTTTTTATTTTAAAATTGAATTTGAGGTGCTGTTTGTTGTATACTAAAAATATTGTTTATAAAATAAAGGGATTGATAAGAGATGATTATGAAAAGGAAATGCATTTGTTCAGTAATATGCATGGCACTGCTTGTATCACTGACAGCCGGATGCACAAAAAGCGGCAGGGAATCTGACAACCGGGGTGGGCAAAGCGGCAGGTATAAGGAATTTATCACGGTAGATGTCTACGATGAGTTTGCGAATTACCAGGGGATTCAGAGCGGATGGTTTGCCAAAGTGGTAAAGGATCATTTCAATATGGAGCTGAATTACATTGCGCCGAATGTTACAGGAGGCGGGGATACTCTTTACCAGACGCGGGCAGCTACCGGAAGTCTGGGCGATTTGATTTTGATCAATACTGCAAACGGAAAGTTTAATGAACTGGTGGAAAGCGGCCTTGCTTATGACTGTACGGAACTGATGAAAGATCGGCGTCTTATGGAAAACTATGGCGCGGCGATAAGAAAAACGAATGAACTGGTAGAAGCGGATGGGATCTACGGCTTTCCAAATTCCATATCATCACAGCCGGCAACAGAATCATCGGAAGCGCTGGATCCTACTTTTGGGCCATATATCCGCTGGGATTATTATAAGAAAGCAGGTTATCCGACAATGGACGGCCTGGATGATTTTTTGGATGTGTTGGAAAAGATGCAGTGTCTTGCGAGAAAAGAAGAAGCAGACGAGACAATTTACGCCGTTTCCTTATTTAAAGACTGGGATCATAATATGATGAATAATGCAAAGCAGATTGCCTGCATGTATGGATATGATGAGCTGGGCTTTGTCCTGTCGAAAGCAGACGGTTCTGATTATCAGAATATTATGGAAAAGGATTCCCTCTATATCAGGGCACTTCGTTTTTTTAATGAAGCAAATGCAAGGGGCCTTGTAGATCCGGATTCCTTATCGCAGAATTATGACGCATGGCTGGCAAAATATCAGTCCGGAAAAGTACTTTACAGCCCGTGGCCGTGGGTAGGGCAGAGTGTCTTTCATACGGCAGAAAATAAGGCGGCAGGAAAAGAATTTAAGATGGCGCCTGTGCAGGATATGCAGATCTTTTCTTTCGGCTGCTGGCCGCAGGGCGATTCTACGCGGATTCTTGCAATTGGGGCAGGCGCACAAGATCCGGACAGGCTGGCTGATTTTATAGAGTGGCTGTATACGCCGGAAGGTTTTGAATTAAATGGACAGGCAAACGGTGCGGCTGGCCCGAAAGGGCTTACATGGGAGATTGGGGCTGATGGAGCGCCCATGCTGACTGCATTTGGAAGAAAAGCACTGCCGAATAATCCTGTCGAAGTCCCGGAAGAATACGGGGGAGGAAAATGGAGCGCCGGTGTATCTGCGTTAAACTTTCGGACGTTTAATCAGGCGGAAATTGATCCGAATACAGGATTTCCATATAATTACCTGTGCTGGGAGTCCATGGTCAAAGACAGCAGAAGCGTGATTGATCTGGACTGGTCAGAAAAGATGGGAGCAAAAACGGCGATGGAATACCTTGAAAAAAATAATATGGTGCTGGTAGCACCTGGCGCGAATTATTCTACACCGGCAGAAGACGCTAATATTACGACTGTGCGCGGGCAGTGTAAATCGGCTGTGATAGATTATTCCTGGCGGATGGTTTTTGCGTCAGAGAATGCATTTGACAGGCTCTTAACGCAGATGCAGCATACGCTGGATGGGCTGGGTTATGATGAAGTGTATCAGGTAGACCTTGCAAATGCCAAGGACCAGTCAGAGGCTAGAAATGCGGTTGCAAATACCGGGTTCAAAACCATATGCTTTAGCCCTGACCATGCAGCGAGTGCTTGGCCAGGGTTAGCATCCGTACATCGGTCAGCACATGGCAAAAATCCGAGGTGATCCCCGGTACAACTTTTACTTCTTTTTTCTGTACTCCGCAGGTGAAGTTCCTTCATATTTTTTGAATTTCCGATGAAAATAGTCCACATTGCTGTAGCCGACCTGCTCTGCGATTTCATATACTTTTAGGGAACCGTCATCGAGCAGCTCTTTTGCATTGGCGATGCGCACCTGATCGAGATAGGCATTGAAGTTGACGTTTAGTTTTTTTGTAAAAAGCCTGCCGAGATAGGAGCTGTTATAGCCAAACAGCGGTGCGAGTGTCTCAAGCTTTAGATTTTTTTGATAGTTGTGCTGGATATAATGCAGCACTTCGTCCAATACGTTTTCACCGGAGGAATATCCTACGGAATGCATCCACATTTCAAACTGTTCCTTGAGAAATTCAATGATCTCATAGAGATAATATTTTTCTTCAATCAAAATAATGACAGAGGCATTGGCAAGGAACGGCAGGTCTGTCTGTGGAAAGATCTGCATGATTTTCTGTTTTACAAGAATGTAAATATCGATCAGGAAATGCTTGATATCTGTAATCTCGGCAGTACACTGCGTCAGGTATTCGGACAGGTCTTCTAAGGTGCTTGCGATCAGTGTCGGGTTGTGTGACTGGATATAATTGGAAAAAGTCTCCGCGTATTCTGGCGCAAGATCTTGTGTAAACAGGTGCGTGGAGGCCAGGTGCCTGTGCAGCTCGTGATAACCGATCACATGCTGGCCCTCGACGCAGAAAAAACGGCGGTCTTCTAGCTGGCAGACATCCTGATAGGAGAGATGGATGTCTTGAATCCGGGCAACCTGCCTTCCGAAAGTTAGAAAAATCGAATCAAAAGGGGAGCCTTTCTGAGGCTTTGCGCGGTAATGCTCCAGCAGATTTTCAAATCTTGCGATCGCAAAGCTGCCTTTTAGCAAAATGACTTTCCGCTGGTCTATTTCCAAAATGTCATAAGTATGGCTGTCCTGATTGGTAACGCGCATAAGCTCTGAAAAATTCCAAGCCGGATGGAGAGTATCCTGATTATAATTTCCATAAGTAATTACCTGATAAATTTCAGAATTCAGGTGCAGGTCTTTTAGGTCCAGCGTGTGGTAGCTGCATGTGTTTTGCAGGATTTCTTTTAAAATATGCTCCTTTGCCTTGTCGCGGTACTGGGAGAAAGACCGTGAGGCTTTTGCCTCTTTTTCTATAATCTGCCGTACGGTACGTACGGACTGCTCCAGCTCTTCTTCGTCGATCGGCTTGGTCAGATAAAAGTCTACGCCGTAACGCATAGCAGCCTGTGCCAGCTTAAAGTCGGACAAACCGCTTAATATTATAAATTTTCCGGTAAACCCTGCCTCTAAGGCTGCTTTTACTACCTCAATGCCTGTTAGCATAGGCATACGAATATCCAGAAGAACAAGATCTGGTTTTAAAACAAGTATACTGTCCAGCGTATCCTGGCCATTCATGGCCGTTCCGCAGATGGAAAACCCGTTGGCTTCCCAGTCAATGATCTGTTTGAGTCCTTCCAGAACAAGCTGTTCATCATCAGCGATAAATACATTCATGATCATTCCTCCTAAAAGTATATGTGCGGGAGAGTAACCGTTACACATGTGCCGAAGTGTTCCTTGCTTTGGATTGTAATCCCGTATTTTGGCCCATAGAACAAATGAATACGGTTATTTATGTTATAAAGGCCGATGCCGTGCTCGGAATCATCTGGCGGTGTATCAAGGTGAGAAGTTACATACAAAAGCCTTTGTCTGGAAATGCCAATTCCGTTGTCAAAGATACTTGCACGCAGCAGGGTGTTATTTTCTGACAGACAAAGCTTTAAAATAATATGTCCGTTTCCTTCTTTATTTTCCAGGCCGTGCGAGATGGCATTTTCTATGACAGGCTGCAGCAGCAGGGGAAGGATCCGGTAATTGGATGGCGACAGTTTCTCGTCGATCGAAATGTCATAATTGATACGGTCTGCGAAACGCAGCTTCATAATGGCCATGTAATTATTGATATAATCCAGCTCTTTTTGAAGGGTCGTAGAAGATGTCCTCGTATTGCTCAGCACGTAGCGCATGCATTTGCTCAGCAGCTTGATCGCGTTAGCGACAGCCTTGTTTCCTTCGACAAGTGCCTTCATTCGGATTGCTTCTAATGTGTTGTACAAAAAATGCGGATTAATCTGGTTCGCTAACAGCTTCAGCTCCATTTGCTGCTGATGATTTTCGATAGCCTGTTCGCGGATCTGTGCCTCATAAATTTTGGCTTCTGCGGTTTTCAGCTTTTCCACCATGATTTTCATGTCCTGGAAAGTGGCAGTTAATTCATCATCACCCCGGATCGTGTCTACGATTTCGTAGTCATTGTTGCTGACCTTGTACATGGCCAGGCGGAGTGTATTGATGCGCCCGCTGAAATAGGTAGCGTACAAAAATATAATGACTACGGACACTGACAGAGCGAGCAGCATGATCAGCAAAAAAATAATCAGCAGGTGGTGGATCGTATCCATTGCATTTGTATCTGCGACAAAGATATGCAGCTTGTCTGATGAATGGTAGAGGCTTACGCAGGCGAAAGAGCCGAGGGCTTTTTTATCAAACAGCGTAAAGATCCCTGTCTTGGAGTCGGAAGCTTCTTTATTTAAATCCAGAGGAAATTCCTGCCCGGCATAGCCGCGGTCTGAGCTGATAAATACTGGCTGTTCATTTACATTTAAAAATATCTCGTAATTGTTGTTGGATATCAGGCTGCGCAGGTAATCATTCGAAACCGACATCAATAGCACGGCGTAGGTCTGTTTCTCCGGGAGCGGGATCCGGCAACAGTAGTGAAGCTCCCAGTAGGTTACGTCATTCTGCCCGGTGCGGATGTCGCTGGTCCAGAAATTGCCGGAAAATTTGACAGCTTTTTGGTACCAGCGGGATGCTGCAGTTTCGTCTGTAAAGGGCAGGATATATTTATTCGGCCCTACATTGCCCATGAGATTTGCCGGTACATAAAGCTTTAGAGTAGTTAACATCGCAGTATTTGTCAGTGTCTTATCAAATAATCCCGTCAGTTCTGCGGTAGCCTCTATGGTGTTGTAATCCGGGTCGTCTGTACACAGCAGTTGTTGGAGTTTTTGATTGCTGATTACGGTTTCATAGGTGGCGTGCAGGTAAATGGAAGTAGATACAATGGTGGAATGTACCAGCCTGCTCTGCGAGCGGGCAAGGTCTTCATAGTGGGTAAATGTTTTCTGGTATATAAAAATACCGAGTACACTGCCGATGCTGATGACCGGAATCATTACCGCGCAGATAAACAAAGTAATCAGTTGGCGCTTCATATTATTTTTTGAAAAATATTGAAAATGGAAATGATTTGTCATAATTAAATCCTCGTAATTAAGTAAAATCGCTGCGCGCAGGTAGTATGCCTGCGTATTTTTGCAGGTTTCCTGCATCGTAACGAGACTTGGCCTAACATTTTGTTTTATTTATTTTACCATAAGAATGCTTCAAAAAGAGTAGTATTTTTTTGCAAATAAATACAGTATTAATTTGAGAAACCGGCTTTTATAATGGGTGGAAAATGTAGTGATAAGATTGCTGCAGAAAAATTTAATGAGAATAGGGAGGGCAAGGAATATGAAATTTCACAATGGATGCTGGCTGTTAAAAGAAGGATATGGATGCTTTTCCCCGGCGCATGTGTATGAGGTAAAAGAAGAGAAAGACCAGGTGACCTTGTGTGCGCCGACTTCACGGATCGCACAGAAAGGGGACACGCTCGGCGGGATTAATCTGACGATTCGGATTACAGCTCCTATGCCGGAGGTAATCCGTGTGCAGACGGTTCATCATAAAGGGGTGAGGCAGGATGTGACGCAGTTTGAGCTGAACCTGCCGGAAGAATCAGAATGCTTTCATATGGAAGAGACCGATGATGAGATTACTGTATACAGCGGACACCTGAGCCTGGTTATTCATAAGGAAAGCTGGTCGATGCGCTATGAACGGGACGGCGGACTTTTGACAAAGAGCGGGAAAAGGGATCTTGCTTATATGAAGACAGACTGGAAAGGAGAAGCTTATGATCATGGCAGTAAAGACGCGTATATGCGCCAGCAGTTGGGGCTTTCTGTAGATGAACTGATTTATGGGCTGGGTGAGAGGTTTACTCCTTTTGTGAAAAACGGGCAGTCTGTCAGTATCTGGAACGAGGATGGCGGGACGAGTACAGAACAGTCTTATAAAAATATCCCGTTTTATTTATCTAACAGAGGATACGGGGTATTTGTCAATCATCCGGAAAAGGTGGAATTTGAAGTAGCATCCGATCAGGTAGCCAAGGTAGGGTTTTCGGTAAAAGGAGAGAGCTTAGATTACTTCTTCATCAACGGGCCTTCGATGAAAGAAGTGCTGGTGCGCTATACGGACCTTACAGGAAAGCCTGCGCTGCCGCCGCAGTGGACGTTTGGGCTGTGGCTTTCTACCTCCTTTACGACGGATTATGATGAAGAGACGGTTATGAGCTTTATTGACGGTATGCTGGAGCGTGGCATTCCTCTTAGCGTTTTTCATTTTGACTGCTGCTGGATGCGTGAGTTTCACTGGACAGATTTTGTATGGGATGAGAGAGTATTTCCAGATCCGGAAGGAATGCTACGCCGCATTCATGAGAAAGGGATCAAAATCTGCGTCTGGATTAACCCGTATATCGGCCAGGAGTCTGTGCTGTTTGCGGAAGGCATGGAAAAAGGATATTTTTTAAAACGCGCAAACGGAGACGTCTGGCAGTGGGATATGTGGCAGCCGGGGCTTGCTATTGTTGATTTTACGAATAAAGAGGCGGTAGAATGGTATCAGGATAAGCTTGGCGGCCTGCTGGATATGGGTGTTGACTGTTTTAAAACTGATTTTGGAGAGAGAATCCCAACGGATGCGGTGTATGCGAATGGGGCGGATCCTGATAAGATGCATAATTATTATACATATCTTTATAATAAGGCAGTCTATGAGGTGCTGGTTCAGCGCAGGGGCAGCAAAGAGGCTGTGCTGTTCGCACGGTCTGCGACCGTGGGCGGACAGAAGTTTCCGGTTCACTGGGGCGGCGACTGCTGGTCTGACTATGAGTCCATGGAGCAGAGTTTAAGAGGCGGCTTGTCTTTGACCAGCAGCGGATTTGGATACTGGAGCCATGATATTGGCGGATTTGAGAGTACCTCTACGGCAGATGTGTATAAAAGATGGGCAGCTTTTGGCCTGCTGTCTACGCACAGCAGATTTCATGGCAGCAAATCGTATCGTGTGCCGTGGC
>CANDMV010000089.1 GCA_947385875.1 uncultured Eubacterium sp.
TTTGTTGTCAAGGTTCAGTTCTTGGCTACGAGTTTTATTTTCGTAGCAAAGTGCAATACAAAAATTTTACTAGAGCGTGTTTGAAAAATGCTTTCCGTGAGATCATTGAGAATTTTAATATTTGTTCTGCTTTCTTTCAATAGATTCTGCAGATTCGAGAGATTTACTGTATAATTTACAGAAAATGTATAAGTCTAATATCTACTCATTAAAAATAATATCACAACAAAAAATATCTTTCTTTTCTTCCAAGAGCATATTGCCATCGTACTTTTTTACAATATTTTCTGCATTCAATATACCTATTCCATGATTTGTTCCTTTATTTGATATGGGTCTTCCATTCATCCATTTACATTTTCCATTTGAGGAATTCGAGATATGAATCACAACAAATTCATTGTAACTATCTAATTTCATTTTCACAAATCTATCATCGAAAGAGGTTTTTTCTGCTGATTCTAACATATTGATTAGCAGTAATAGTCTTTCGGAAAAGCTTATTGCCATTTTTTCTGATATAACAACTATAATTATTAAAAGATTTACTAAACTGTATATAATTATTACAGCATGAACGATATATTCTGTAGTAGTAAACCTATTATTACTTTTATGCTTCCATATTCTTGAAATAACTGCATAATAAAATATAATGATTACTAATTTTGATAATATCATACTTAGACATTGCATCATTGCTGGCTGGATGTCTGTTAAATGAATCTTCCAAAAGAAAAATTCAAGAAAGACACATCCTGCTGTTTCGATGATTATTAATATTACAACCAATAGAAACAGTTCAAGCACTCTCTGCAATCGTTTTTTTCCATGTTCTGTATATAAAAATGAAACGATTATGCCAAATAAAATAAGCCAGCTTAGCATATTTAAAATAGGTATTCCTATCAAATTAATGATAATAATTCCAAAGAATGTTCCAACATGTACTGTAATATATAATATTTTATTTTTATATACTCTCTCGTAGCGTTCTTCAATAAGTTGAAAAACTATAACTGAATTTATCAGGCACGATACAATAATACCAAGTAATAAGAATAGATAATTTTCCATTAGATCTCCTATATAGTATTTTTTATAAATTTATGAAGCTTGTCTCGAAATCTGGCAGATTTCTTCTGTGATACAGGAATCATTTCTCCAGTTTCTAAAAATAAATCATAACCTTTTATTTTTTTTACATATCTTAAATTGACTAAGAAACTTTGATGACAGCTTTCAAATGGGTATTCACTCATTTTTCTTATCAGATTTTTCATCTGATCGATGAAATAGTAATCGCCATGAACTGTTCTCATTTTAATTCTTCGGTTAAAATATTCAAAATAAAATATATCTTCAACGTTAAATAACTTTATTATAGTATCTATATGGTGGTCTTGTGTAATCTCAATTACTTCAAAACTCACGATCTGCTTTTGATTTTGTTCCTCTTGTATAATTTTGAGCGCTTCATCTAACTGAAGATCTATTTTATCTTTTATCACCTGCTTATCAAGATATGCAAAGGCATGGACTCCATTAAAGGCTTGTTCGATATACTGCTGAAAGCTTGTAATATAAATGATTTTAGTTTTTCTGCTTATGGAATGAAATTTTTTCCCTGCAATAATTCCATTGATGCCTTTGCCCATTGCAATATCCAAAAAGAGGATGTGAAAGGAATGGTCACTTACCAATAATTCTTCTCCTGATTTGTATGTCCATATAACATGAGAAATATTTTTCTCCTCCATATATCTGTCAATAAATCTTTGAATTATTTCTTGGTCTTTTTTGTCATCATCGCAAATTGCAATCTCTATCATCTGTTCGCCTCCATCAGCAATTTTTATATCAATGATATCGGCGTTTGTAAAAATATAATTACAAAAATATCGGTAAATAAAATATTATCTCGTATTTTATTGGCTATTTCATACAAAATGCATGAAATGTAATAATATTAAAATATGATGTATTTTGCAGAATTTTTTAGCGCAGCAGCCCCTCATTAATAAATAGGAAAATTTTGCTGAAATAAAAGAAAATATAAAGTAAGACATATATTGGAATCTATTACGATAGGTTAATGATGCACTTTGGGCATATCTAATTATTTAATATAGGTATTAGATTTTTGTATGAGTACATTTTATAATAAAATAATCAGAAATGTATATTGATATTTAAATCTATAGGGAAAGGAGTGTATGAAATCCGCAGACAGATGATTAAGCCTAAGGAAAAATGATATCCACAGACAAGAAGGTTTTTCTAATTCATTAGTATTCAGGCTGAATTGTTTAAACATTTATGAAAAAACGGTGGTTTTCATATTCATTAGTATTCAGGCTGAACTATTACTATTTAAGAAAAAACGAAGGTTTTTAAATTCATTTGTGTTCAGACTGAACTGAACGATAACCATTTAAGAAAAAACGGAGGAATTGAATATGTATCAAATATTAAAAAACAGAATGCTGCCGCTGTTACTGGCGCTTATAGTATTGGCAGCAGTTCCTTTTGGAAATATGTATCTGGCAAAGTCAGCAGCAAAAACAGGTTTTTCTGTTCAGCTGAGAATAGGAAAAGAAAAAGTAACCAAAAAAACATATCAGATGGATGCAGGAGCATCTGTAAAATTAAAAGTAAAGGCTCTGACAGATATGAAATCAAAGAAATCGATCAAGATAACTTCTGTCCAATATCAAAGCAGCAATAAAAAAGCTGTATCCATTCGCAAAAATGGAGTAATTCGTGCAAAGTCGGCAGGAACTGCAAAGATAACGGTAACTGTGAAAACACGACAGGGAAAACGATCGGCATGGATGAAAGTCAGGGCGAATGAGTCTTTGCCAGATCAAGAGCCCGAACCAGACCAGCAGCCAGACCAGATACCACAGCCAGGTCAGCAGCCGGACCAGACACCACAGCCCGATCCTATACCAGATCCTTCATCTCCGTCTGAAACGGGGGAGCAGATACTGATTGCGTATTTTACCCGCAGCGGCAATGCAGAAAAGATTGCTGATATGATAGCAGACAAGACCGGGGGCACAAAGTTTCGAATTGAGACAGAGAATGCTTATCCAGAAGATTATAATGATGTACTCGAACAGGCGTCCGCAGAGCGAGAGCAGAATGCGAGACCGGCATTAAAGACGCGAGTAGAAAACATGTCTGATTATGATACGATATTTTTAGGTTATCCGATCTGGTTCGGGGATGTGCCGATGGCTGTGCATTCCTTTTTAGAAAGCTATGATTTTACGGGGAAGAAGGTAATCCCGTTCTGTACATCGGGCAGCAGTTCACCGCAGACAAGTTATGAAAGCGTAAGGGCTTCTGCATCCGGAGCTGAAGTATTGGAAGGATTCTGGACGAGAGGGTCAGATGCAGGAAACGTGAGAGATGAGGTAAACCAGTGGATTGACGGACTTGGCATTCTAGATCGGAGTCAGACAGAAAATACTGCGGGCAGTAAGGAGGAAAAAGTGAAGATTGCAGTTGGAAGTACTGTATTTTATGCAGATCTGGAAGATAATTCTTCTGCGGCAGCTCTAAAGGAAATGCTTGCAGACGGATCGATTACGATTGATATGGAAGATTATGGTGATATGGAAAAAGTCGGGCCGATTGGTAAGGGACTGCCGAGAAATGATGAAAATATTACAACAGGGCCTGGAGATTTGATTCTTTATCAGGGAAATTCTCTTGTTATTTATTATGATACGAATACATGGAATTTTACGAGGCTTGGGAAGATCGAAGGCGTGACAAAGCAGGAGCTCCTCGCAGCTCTTGGAGATGGAAGCGTGACGGTTACGCTGTCGCTTTAAGGAACGTAGAAGCGTAAATTTCATTATTTTTGTATGGGAAGCTGTGACTAGCCAGTTAGTGCTGGATTTTATTTTCAATAACTGATACAAAATAACATAGTGTGAATTGAAAATTTGGTCTGGTATTTTATTGATTTCCAGATAAATGTCTGCTATGGTTTTGAATGAAGATCATCAGGGGGAAAAAGTATGGAACTTCGAATTTTAAGATATTTTCTTGCTGTAGCAAGGGAAGAAAATATTACTCGTGCAGCATCCATCCTGCATGTAACCCAGCCGACACTTTCACGTCAGCTGATGCAGATGGAGGAAGAATTAGGCGTGAAGCTTTTCCATAGAGGCAGACACAATATTCTGCTTACCGAAGAAGGAATGCTCCTTTATCGGCGGGCACAGGAAATCATTAATCTGGCAGAAAAAACAGAAAAAGAACTGGTACACGGTGCAGAAAATATTTCAGGAGAAATTGCGATTGGCTGTGGTGAAACGCAGAATATGAATCCTCTTTGCAGGATGATTGCGGATTTTCGGCAGCAGTACCCAGACGTGACCTTTGATATTTATACTGCAATCGCTGATGATGTAAAGGAAAGATTAGAGAACGGGATACTGGATCTGGGGCTTTTGCTAGAGCCGGTAGAAATCAGCAGATACAATTTTATACGGATGCCGCTGAAAGAAAAATGGCATATTCTGCTGCGGAAAGACTCTCCTCTGGCAGAGAAAGAATCAATCACGCCGGGTGACTTGTCAGGAGTTCCTCTGATTGTCGCAAAGCGGCTGTCTGTACGCAATGAACTGGAAAACTGGTTTGGACGTTTGGTGGAGCATATGAATATGGCCGCTACCTGCAATCTCTCACATAATAATCAGGCCGTCATGGTGGAAAATGGAATTGGTGCGGCGATCGTTATGGAGTTTACATGTGACAGTGATGCTTTGTGCATCAGACCGTTGAAACCAGAAGTGATAAGTGGCTGTGTTCTTGTCTGGAAGAAAAATCAGGCTCTTTCACCGGCAGCGGCTAAGTTTGCTGCGTATGTCAGGAAGAATCTGGAAATAGGACCTGAATAAGTCATAGTTAGGAAGTATGTAGTTAAAGTGTCAAAATCTATCGTAATTGTGTCAAGCGGCATGGGGCTTATGAAGTGTGGAAACGTTGTAATCTCTTTTGACAATATCATTGAGAAAGGGACAGTGGAAAAGCTAGTGCGGAAATATTATAAGACGGAGGAAAAACAGCGCAGGATGCTTGAAATGCTCCACCGGAAACTAGATAACCTTGGGGAATTAGGGGAGATGTTTTCGTCTTATTCAAAGCTGTACTTGTATGAAAAAGAGAAGAATAAGGAATCGGGGTTTCAAAGCGATTATCTGCTTGTGCATGAGACGGGAAAGAAAATCCTGTATTTGGGGCTTGTCAAATCAGAGAGGGGCAAAGGCATTTACCACTGCAATTCTTTTATGACAACGTACCAGAATGACCGTGACAGGGATTCTTTTTTCCGTGACTTGCCATACCGTTATGAGATAACAAGGATTGTGAGGGAAAATAAAGACCACGAAGCATAAAGAAGTCATATACCAGAGCGTGGAGGCGAAACAGAGGGAGCAGGCAGGTATAGAAAAAATGCTTGCAGCCGCAGGAATACGGGCAGATGGCAAACTTATAAAGTCTATTCTCCGTATGAACAAGAAATTCGGCATATACCACACGGCAGATATGCTAAATGACAGTGAAGCCCTGCTTGGAAAATGTACGGATAAGAGGGAGGAGAGCCTTGTATCGGATTTCCTTGCACTATGGGAGGAAAAAAGAAATGGCATATAAGCAGGAACTGTGGGATGAGGCAAAGAAAAAAAGCAATCACAGCATCTAAGCAAAAAACGGTTTAGGTGCTGTTTTTTTGCTCTAAAAAAGGTGTACAATGTTCCTCCATAAATGGTTGGTAGTTTTCAGACAGAAATAAAACAATTTGTTTTTGGCTGATTTTGTTTTACTAATGTGAAATATATTTTAAATCTGATATTTTTAATGATAGCTAATGTACTAAGACTATTCGTTTTGGGCATTTTTGAAAATTCAACATAGGCATTAGACATAACAGAATGATGGATATATAATATAGATGTTCTAAGGAGGAACATCTATATTTTTGTATGAAGCACATTTATATCCGCGAACGAAAAAGCTTTCTAGAGTTATGGGCGTTCGCGGGCATATACGGATAATAACTTTGATAATTCTTATCGTTCGCAAGTATAAATACGGGATGCTTACAAGGATGAAAGGGAAAGGAGGGGGTCAATCATGACAATGAAAGAGGCAAGTGAAAGGTACAGTATTCCGGTTAAAGTGTTGAAAGAATATGAGGGGTGGGGATTGAAAAAAGTTATGGAAGCTGGGCAGTATGATGACCAAGATCTGGAGAGGCTCGGCATGGTCATGGCACTATATGAGATTGGCTTTAGCAGTAGAGAGACGGAGACTTATATGCGTCTTATGCTGGAAGGTGACAGCACGCAGCCGCAGAGGCTAGACATGCTGAATAGAAAAAGGGACAGCACTCTGGATGAGATTCATTTTAAGGAAAAACAGATTGCTCATATGGATTATCTGCGCTATGAGATGTGCAGGGATCGGGAGACGATTTTAAAATAGTAAATAAAATATAAGTAAAGGGAGATAAGATTATGAAGATCTTGAGTAAAGAAGATTTTGAAGAACAGAATGTTTTTGGTCTGGGTCAGGAGAATACGGCGTTTGCACAGTATTTTATCGGAAATTCTTTTTTGAATCCTCTGACAGATCCAAAGAAGACAGCAGTATTTCTTGCAAATGTAACTTTTGAGCCGGGATGCCGGAACAACTGGCATATTCATCATGCAAAGAGCGGCGGGGGTCAGCTGTTGATCTGCACCACAGGAAGCGGATGGTACCAAGAAGAAGGGAAAGAAGCGGTTAGTCTGGAACCGGGCATGGTCATTACGATTCCGCCAGAAGTGAAACACTGGCATGGGGCGAAGGCAGATAGCTGGTTTTCACATATCGCAGTTGAGGTTCCAGGAGAAGAAACAAGTAATGAATGGTGTGAGTCCGTTGGCGATGAAGAATATCAGAAGTTAAATAATTAAATTATATACGATCGGAGTCAGAGACAAACATCGGAAAAGCTTTTTTAGAAAGGGGAGACTGCCCGAATTATAAAAATTGGGAAGATCGGACAACAAAATATAGTATCAATTAATATAAATAGCAACAAGATGATGGGGTCTGAAAATTATAAAAAGGAGTTTTCGGACAGTCCGGGGAAAGACGGGATTGAGCAATAAAGAATTAGGAGAATATTTGATAGGAGGTATGTATCTTTATGATGAATTATTATATAACAGATCCAGAATTTATGGAGCGTATGATGCATTTTACGTTTGATGAAGTGGTAAATGAACCCGGACAGGGGCTGCCGGAAGAGCGGCGATCGCAGTAATGATTGCAGCACACTGGCTGGTAAAAAAGGGAATGCGTCATGTGGTTCGCTGGGGAGCCGGAGTTTCTTGGGCATTGATCGTAACAATAATTGCAAATGTCATCTGCTTTGGGCCGATGTATAATAATCTGGCGCCGATTTTAAATACGTGTGCTTCTGTAACAGAAGAATCGATTGCAGATTCTCTGGCGACAATCGAAGAAGTCGGAGCGGAAGGCATGGCATTGGTTAAGAATGATAACAACGCACTGCCGCTTGCAAAGGATTCGAACCTGAATGTCTTTGGATGGGCGAGTATAAATCCGATTTATGGCGGTACGGGTTCCGGTTCATCGGATAGTTCTTCTGCTGTTGACATCCTTACATCATTGTCTGATGCAGGATTTAATGTAAATCAGGACATTATTGACATGTATAAGGAATACAGCCCGACCAGAAATCTGGGAGGAAATGTAGTCAGCGTTTCTTATACAGACTGGTCACTGCCGGAGCCGCCGATTGAGAATTATACGGACGAACTGATGCAGGGGGCAAAGGATTTTTCAGATAAGGCAATGATCGTAATTTCCAGATCAGGCGGTGAGGGTCAGGATGTGCCGGCAGATATGAATGCCGTTATTAAAGAAACCTATAACAGGCGTGACCAAGTGGCCAATGGAAATGAAAATTATAACTATTATGCGTGCAACTATACGAATAATAGTGAAAGTTATGACGATTTTGATCCGGGTAAAAGCTATCTGGAACTGTCCAATTCAGAAGAAGCAATGATTGAAAAGGTATGTTCTGAATTTGATGATGTCGTAGTTGTCATTAATGCAAACAATGCAATGGAGCTTGGATGGACAGAGGAATATGAGCAGATCGGAGCCGTTATCCTCGCTCCTGGAACCGGAGCAAGCGGCATGGCTGCTCTGGGTGATATTTTGAACGGAACTGTAAATCCATCAGGACGGACAGTAGACACTTATGTGTATGACCTGACACAGACACCTTATTACAATAATTTTGGCGGATTTACATATAACAATGTATCTGACCTGCAGGCAGCTCTGACAGAAAAGGATCCGGCTTATCAGGGAGTTGTTTCTTTTGTAAATTATGCAGAAGGCATTTATGTGGGATATCCGTTTTAGAGCCGGGCGCTTCGGAAACAGTATCTTTTGAAATTGCAAAAGAAAATATGGCTTCGTATGATTCCAATAAGATTAAGACAGCGAATGGCGGTTATATTTTAGAAGCAGGAGATTACAGCATATCTATCCGCTTGGATGCGCATACCGTGCTGGCAGAGGAAATTTTTACAGTAGATGACGATATTGATTACAGCGACGGGCGGTCATCAGATCAGACTGCAGCAGTAAACCAGTTTCAGGATTATTCGGCTGGAAATGTAACTTATCTGTCACGCGCTGATGTATTTGCAAATTATGAAGAAGCCTTGGCGGCACCTTCTGAGAGTATGTTTACTATGGATGAAGAGACATTGTCTGAAATTACTGCGAAATCGGTAGCATATTATGATTCTATGCAGTATGATAATCCAGATGATACAATGCCGACGATAGGTGCAAAGAATGGGCGTACGTTATCTGAATATGTCGGTGTGGATTATGATGATCCGTCGTGGGATGAGCTTTTGGATCAGCTTACTGTAGACGAGATGGCAGATGCTGTAAATCTGGGAGGTTTTCAGACGATCGCGGTTGAGTCTGTGGATAAGATGCAGGTGATGGATTCTGATGGTACTTCAGGATTGAATGACTGGTATATTGGTGTATTCGGCACAGCTTATCCGACAGAGGTGCTGATTGCACAGACATGGAACAAAGAGCTTGCTTACCGTGTCGGCCAGGCAGAAGGTGCAGAATATGCAGACTGCAGAATATTTGGTACATATTCTCCGGCTATGAATACACATCGTAATGCGTTCTGTGGACGTAATTTTGAGTATTATTCTGAAGATGGTGTTCTGGGCGGCTATATGGCTATGAATATTGTAAATGGACTGCAGACAAAGGGTGTATATGCATTTATTAAGCATTTTGTACTGAATGACCAAGAGACAAACCGCTGTGCAATACTGCTGACTTATACAGATGAACAGCCGATGCGTGAGATTTACTTAAAGCCGTTTGAAATGAGCGTGAAAAATTTTGATGGTAAGTCGCTGGCAGTTATGTCCTCATTTAATTTCATTGGCGATGTATGTGCAGGGGCAAACCCAAACCTTTTAAATACAGTTCTTCGTGATGAGTGGGGATTCCGTGGAATGGTATTGTCTGATTGGAACGGTTCTTACGGCTATCAAAATACGGACGATTTTGTATGAAATGGGAATGATGCAATGCTTGGATTTATGCAGCATGAGTCCAACCAAATTACAAACAGGGAGTCTGCAACGCTTGTAACAGCTATGCGTCAGGCGTGCAAGAATATCTTTTATACGGTTGTTAATAGTGGGAATTATACAATACCTGATCCAGATGCAGGAAAGATGGATAATATGACAAAGATGTTTATTGGCATTGATGTAGGTGTGGCAGTTGCTGCTATTGGAGCAATGGCGCTTGTATTGATTCGGTGGAATAAAAATCGCAGGGCATCTGAAGGCAATAAATAATTGTTTATAGCAAATGATGAAGTTCAGGCAGCTGATTTGTTGAAGTTGCCTGAACTTTCTTATATTATTTACGGCATAATTTCCTGTCTGATTGACATAAAGAAGGATTAAGCTATAATGGTGAAATGCTGTCTGCCATCTCTTTCATTATATGTATAAATTTTTCGGAAGCCTTCGAAAATACCTGATATTTTTTCCAGATGATACTCATCCCTGTTTCTCTTTTTGGTGTGAGAGGGCGGAAACATAAATTACTCGATTCGGAGGTGTTTATGATTTTATCAAAGCCGATTGCGTATCCGAGTCCTTCCTCGACCATTAGTGAAGCATTAAAAAGCAGGTTGTAGGTTGCGACAATTTCCAGCTCTGACATTTCTTTTTGGATCCAGGCTGTCAGTGTGCCTCAGCTGTCGTCCTGCTGTGATATAATCAGAGGCTGTTCCCATAAATCTTCCGGGCGGAGAGCTTCTTTTTCAGCAAGCGGGGAGTCTTTGCGCATTAGTACACCCCAGATGTCTTTAAACGGCAGATCAATGGAATTATATTTTGTATGGTCTGAGAAGCCAAGTACGATTCCAAAGTCAATCAGACCTTTGTCTAACTGTTCCAATACAAACTGAGCATTTCCACTGGAAATATGATAGTGAATGCCGGGATGGATTTTATAAAGCTCTCGTGCTGCTTTAGCGGCAAAGCGGACAGCATCAGTCTCACCCGTTCCAATATACACATCGCCTGCAATGACTTGGTCAGAATGGGAGATTTCACATTCGGTTTTATGTACAAGCTTCAATATTTCTTCTGCTCGTTTTCTAAGAATCATACCTTCTTCTGTAAGGGTTATTTTTCTAGAGCCTTTCGTTCCGCGGATCAATAGCTGTTTACCTAATTCTTCTTCCATTGCTTTGATCTGTGTAGACAGAGTAGGCTGTGAAAGGTGCAGGGATTCTGCTGCTCTTACAATGCTTTGTTCTCTTGCAACGGCAAGAAAATATTGGAGTACACGCAGTTCCATATGTTGATTTGTCCTTTCGTAAGTAATTCATACCTATATTATGCCATGATATAGCCGCTTACACAAGAAAAATTATCGATTACCACGCTTTCTGGCTAGGGTGTGAAAAGGTAACAGTTCAGCCCAGTACTTTGCATTTACTGCAAAGTACGTAAGAACGTGTAAATTATGCCAAGAGGGAATCCGGCTCTTCGCCAAAGGCGAACTTTCAATGAGCCGGATTCCGTTACAGTGAAGCCGAAGGCTGAACTGTAATGTGAAAAGTAATCGGTATTGAGCTGCAAACATAGGTTTTAGTTATGAAAGCGAATTCATTATAAGTATTTGCTATTATCTATGAGAGCAGATATAATGAAATATAAATAAAGGAATACCCACAGGGCACGATATCTGAAAATGTGCTCAAGACTTTTTATATGCGTAGAATGGTGCGTAGGTTATATATATGATTGTATGGTACAAGAGGTGAGCTGGAAAGGGGAGAGAATGGATGACAGAGGAATTGAACTGGAGAAAATGATCCCATATGGATCGAAAGAAGCAGTGATCCAAAACCTAAAAGATGCGGGATGCGGTCAGGATCTGATTGAATGCTGCATGTCCTGCATGGATAGAGGGAAAGAAACGGAGCTTTTAAAACAGCTGGAAAATCACAGAAATGGTCTTCTGCACAAAGTGCATGAAGAGGAAAAGCAGATTGACTGTCTGGATTATTTAGTATACCAGATTAACCGATGCAGATGCTGAGAAATTGTAGATTTATTTCAGAGAAAATCTTGTGCAGCTATCATGATTTATTTATATACAGTTTAAATAAGAAAACGGAGGAGATCAGAAAATGAAAATAATTGAGAATCAGACTTTTGATATGGAACGTGCTCTTTATGGAAGCAAAGATATTCTGGTAAGAAACTGCTCTTTTGACGGGCCGGCAGATGGAGAGAGTGCTTTTAAGGAAGGTGAGGATCTTGAGGCGGCACACTGCTTTTTTAATCTGCGTTATCCTTTCTGGCATGATGATGGGCTTGTCATTACAGATTCAGAAATGACGGAGTTATGCCGGGCTGCCTTGTGGTATTCAAATCGTGTGGAAATCACAGATACGAAGATGCATGGGATTAAGGCGCTTAGGGAATGCAGTGATGTTGTGATCCGCGGCTGTGACATTATTTCTCCTGAATTTGGCTGGTCAGTCCGTGGGATTCGTATGGAGGATACTACTGCGGTTAGTGAGTATTTTATGATGTGTTCTGAAGATCTGCAGTTTAAAGGTGTGAATTTTCAAGGAAAATATTCCTTTCAATACATCAAGAACGCAGTATTTGAAAACTGTGTGTTTAATACAAAGGATGCATTCTGGCATGGAGAACATATCACGGTGAAAGACAGCGTGATAAAGGGAGAATATCTGGCGTGGTATTCAAACGGGCTGACTCTGGTGAACTGCAAGATCATTGGAACACAGCCTTTCTGTTATTGTAAAAGTTTGAAATTAATAAATTGTGAAATGATAGATACAGATCTGGCTTTTGAAAAATCCGAAGTGGAGGCAGTGATTACTACAAAGGTTGACAGTATCAAAAATCCGTTGTCCGGACAGATTCAAGTGCCGGATGTAGGCGAAATTATTATGGATGATGAAAAAGCAGAAGGTGAAGTTGTGATTTGCGGGCAGATAAAAGATAACTGCAGAATGTGCAGCTGCGCCTGATAAATACCGGAGGTGATACTATCACAGAAAGTTTTTTTATAAGGGGAATCTTAATTGGTCTTCGGTTTGGTATTCCGGTTGGAGCGGTAGGAACGCTGACGGTGCAGAGAACTTTTCGCTATGGCTTTATTGCCGGGCTTGATCGTGATCCTATGGATAATGGCAGGATGCGGACAGATAGAAAAAATGAAGATACAGTATGAAGCAGCAGGGGCAGAAGAAAGCAGCAGTGGTGAAGATCATATGGGGGTTAATCGGGTTAAAATTACTCCCGGCACAGAGATTTCAAAATGGGATGACGGGCTGTCTGTTGTCCGGTATGAGGGATTTTACAGTTATCATGGGATCCTCTGGGGCAGGAAAGTCTACGCTTTTGTATGCGCTGAGCGGCATGGATAAGATTCCTGACGGCTAGATATTTTACAAAGGCAGGAAAATCAGCTGTCTGAAAGAAGACAAGATGGCGAGACTGCGGTCAGAGGAATTTGGATTTGTATTGTTTTACTGTTTCTGGCAGTGTTTTCCCTATGCACAGTTCTGATGATCTATATAAATGGAAACAGATATATCGAGAATGAGCTTATCAGGACATACTTTTGTTATTTCTGGCAGAAAATGTTTTAAGCAGGGAGTTTGTATATCTGTGGTATTATTTTAGTATCCAGTTAAGGCAGATTTTCTGGTACTGGATATCAGGTATGGCATTCGGCTCTGCGGTTTCTGTATTTGCAAAGGGAAAAATACATGGCTTTTTTCAAAATCTGGCTGACCGGAAAATAGGTTTTCTTGGAAGGTTGTTTCCTGTTTCTTATGTGGGATTGCGGCGGGGCTTTTGGTATCTGTCTTTTATAAGGAAAGAACATTTTTTAATTTTAGCGGATTTCCAGAACCGCCGGATAGGGACACAGACCCGGATTTTTTCTGGAGGTTTTTAAAGAATTTTGAGAGAAATATTAAGACTATGGGAGGTTATTTTTTGGCTGGAATCCTGCTGTCAGCAGTATTTCAGCGGTATGTTCCTTCTGGTATCGCAGGAGATTTATTTGGCAGAGAAAACAGGTTTGGGATATTTCTAGCAGCAACCATCGGAGTTCCGCTTTATGCTTGTGGCGGAGGCACAATCCCTCTGCTTCAGACATGGATGTATGAAGGAATGGGTATGGGAAGTGCGGCGGCATTTATGCTTACCGGGCCTGCTGCGAAGATTACGAATCTTGGCGCTGTGAAGATTGTGCTGGGAATGAAGCATTTTGTATTGTATCTGGCGTTTGTTATGGTGTTTGCGTTATTCTCTGGCATTGTAATTGACTGGATTGTTTTATAATTGGTTGAAATGTTGTTGTGACAGTACACTAGATTTTGAGATAGAGAAATAAAAATAAATAGGGAGGTATATTATGAAACAGAAAAATGGGTTTCGAATTTTAATTCCATGTCTGCTGTGTCTTGCTGTTTTAACAGCAGGTGTACTATATGTGCAGGCGGCTGGCAGAAGTGAGGTCAAATCAATCCAGATATCTATAGGCAGTAAAAAGGTAACGAAAAAACCTATCGTATGAAGACCGGAAAAGCAAGGAACTGTAAAGTTACGGTTGCTCCGGCAAAAACAGGTGATAAGATCAGTTATCGATCAAATAATCAGGATGTAGCTTCTGTAACAAGTAAGGGAAGGATTCAGGCAGAAAGTGCGGGAAATGCAAGGATTACGGTTACAATAAAGCGTGCAGGAAAAAAGAAGAGTACATGGGTGAAAATAAAGGTGACGGGAGAAAGTCCAGACAATAGCGAAAAACAGCCTGATCATCCGACAGACAGCCCGGACAGCGAAAAACAGCCAGATCAAGAAAATAACCCGACAGACAGCCCAAACAGCGGGAATACAGATACATCAACTGTCTATATGACAAAAAACATAGACAGTGCCAGTCTTATGAAAATCTATAAGGCATTACAGTGGACGCCGTCTGAAAAGGTAGCTGTGAAACTAAGTACGGGAGAGCCGCCTGCAAGTAATTATTTGAACCAGACTTAATCAAAGAGCTTGTTCAGCATGTGGACGGGACGATAGTAGAATGTAATACTGCATATGGAGGCTCCAGGTCTTCGACTGCAATGCATATGCAGGTAGCGAAAGATCATGGGTTTACTGAAATTGCGGATGTGGATATTCAGGATGCAGACGGCTCATTGGAAATACCGGTAAAGAATGGGTCAAGGCTGTCAGAGAATTATGTCGGAAAGCATTTTGAAGATTATGATTCCTATCTGGTATTGTCTCATTTTAAAGGCCATACTATGGCGGGATTTGGAGGGGCAATAAAAAATATCTCGATTGGGCTTGCATTCAGTGAAGGAAAGTGCTGGATTCACTCAGGAGGAAAGAGCCGGACAAACGCATGGGGCGGCAGACAGAATGATTTTCTGGAATCTATGGCAGAAGCCGGAAAAGCGGTATCGGACTATCTTGATAATGGTAAAAAGATCGTGTATATCAATGTGATGAACCGTCTTTCGATAGACTGTGATTGTAATGGAAATCCGGCAGAGCCTGATATGCATGATGTTGGTGTACTGGCATCGGAGGATCCTGTTGCGCTCGATCAGGCATGTATAGATCTTATATATGAACAGAAAGATGGGGATGGCGCATCACTTGTGAACAGAATTGAAAGCAGAAACGGTCTGCTTACACTGGAACATGCAGATCAAATCGGACTTGGGAGTAGGAATTATACGCTGGTAGATATTGATAGATAAAACTATGGAGAAATATGTGATGTTTAAATTATTTTGTGAAAACATAAAGAATGCAATGCAAAGAAGGAAACAGCTTGCAGTAATGCTGCTATGCCTTCTTTTAACGACAGCAGGATGTCTTGTGCTGCAGGAGCCAATACAGACGTTGGCAGCACAGAATGTAACAAGTCTGGAGCAGATGGAAAAAGTCTTCAGACAATCAATAAAAAAAGGCAAAGATACGATTTCGTTCCATTCATCGAATATGTATACGACAGCTCAGATTCAAAATGAGCTGAATGACGCAGCAAAAACTCAGAACAGGCTGTTGGCTGGAAGTATCCAGATTACCAGACAGACAGAAAGCACTGGAAGAAATCGATATAAAATAGAATTGTCCAAGGATGCTCTTATGAAAGTAAGAGTACTGAAATCAGAGAGTGCGGCTGTCAAAGCGGCAGCAAAAATATTAAAGACGGGGAAATATTCCGCTAATTTTTATAGTGATAAATCCTATTATGATGTGTTTCACCGGATTCTGCAGCAGCATCCAGAATTTAACTATGATACTTCCGTATGGAGAAGCTCGAATGGAGCTTATGGTTATCATAGAAGTGCGTCTTTGACGAAAGCACAGCAGGAAAGCAAAATGGAAGCGGCAGACAGGGCAGCACAGGAAGCTGTGAAAAAATGTATCAAGTCTGGAATGTCAGACAGGAAAAAGGCAAAAGCAATACATGATTATATCATAAATAACTGCAGATATTTGAATGCACAGGATTCATTTACAGCTTATGGAGCACTTGTAAATGGAACTGCTGTCTGTCAGGGATATGCAGCGGCATTCAACCTTATGGCTGGAAAGTGCGGCTTGATGTCTATGACTGTCTGCGGGACGGCAAGAGGAGGAGCTCATGCATGGAACTATGTAAAAATAGGAAACAGATACCGTTATATTGACTGCACTTGGGATGATACGGGAATGATAGGAAAAGGGATTATTTATAATTATTTTAGTGTTACAGCTAGAAAAATGCAGCTAGATCATATATGGAATAAAAAAGATTTTCCATCTAAGGATATAAAGTATTATAAATATTTTGTGTAGCTGATAAGGCAGCTGGGGTGATTTTTGGGCAGCAGGCTGACCGCTGAAAATTTAGCAGTGAGTATGCAGGACATTAGTGATGGAAATGGTCTGCTGAAAATTTAGCGGTCAGAATGCAGGACATTAGTGATGAAAATGGTCTGCTGAATAGTCAGCGGTCAGAATGCAGGACATTAGTGATGGAAAGATCTGATGAATAGGCAGCTGTATAAATCTCCAATAGCATATGAAAACTCCGAGATGATAGATCATTACATCTCGGAGTTTTGTTATGATGTATACTCATGAGAGATAAGATTTTTCATATAGCTTCCAGTGTTAATACTCATGAAGCAGCGCTGTTGGTAAATTTTACTGCTTGTCAGTTTTACTAAGCATTGTGAGTCTGCTGTTTTTTATGGTGCATGGATAATAATTTATCCAGATAAATGGATTTAAATTGTTTGCTTGCCAGAGCTTGTTTGATAGGAGGAAGCTTTAGTATCGTTCCAAATACTGCCGCCATAGCCCGGTGGTTGGCGAAAGCCTGATTGTCAAAGACCAGATTCTGGAGGGTGCCTTTTTCAATAGCCTGCAGGACAAATCGGTGTGTACTGTTTACAGGAGTAATTACCTGAACGGGCCTTCTGTCCATGCTGATAGCATCGGAAGGACAATTTCTTGCACAGACACCGCAGCCGAGACAGATTTCTGTATCGATAATAGGATATTTTTTTTGGTTCGAGCAGTCTTCATTTTTCATTTGAATCGCTAGGATTGGACAGACCTTTGCGCACTTTCCGCATCCGATGCATTTTGCAGAAGTGATTTTAGGAATATAATTAGTTGTTGCGACAGGCTGCATAGGGCTGAAATGTCTTGCTGCCTGCAATGCTTCGCAGCAGCATCCGCAGCAGTTGCAGATAAATGCCGGATGTTCACGCACATTTTCGCCTATTTGTACAAGATTGCTGGCGTATGATCGTTCCAGCGCGTCTTTTGCTTCTTCTTTTGAGATGAGGCGTGCGTACTCTCCATGTTCTGCAAGAGAACGTGCCACATTATCAAAGGTCAGACATACATCCCAGGGAGCGTCTATCTCACATGGATGTCCGGCATGGTACATTTTGTGTCTGCAATAACAGGTTCCAAGTCCGATATACTCAGCTTCTTCCACAATATGAGTAGCGCGTTCATAGTCGAGAATATGATTTGTTTTGCTGTTGGCCAGAACTGGTTCTTGTACAAACACACGTCCCAGCCTTGTTTCGGTAACAAAAAACAAATCTTTAATAAAGTCTTCTTCTACATTCATATATTGATAGTATAGGTTGCTCAGATATTTTTGGTCAATGTCGCCTCTTGTACGCATCAGGGCAAATTCGATAAATCCTGCCATTGGAGGAGGCATTACAAACTGCCGCTGTCCATGATATTCAGAATCCACTAATAATGCTTTTTCACAGAGATGATCTAACAGCTTTTCTGCTTTTGCCTCTGTAGTGCCCCATATTTTTGCGGCCTTTTTTAATGTAAAAGGGCGGACTGGGAGCAGAGCGGCCCATTTTGCTTCTTTTTCAGTGTATAATACCTGAAGAATTTTATATAAAGTGTCAGAAGGAGGCGCACCCTGGGTGAACCAGTTGATTCGCTCTTCCAGATTTTTATAAGCGTCTCTTGTTGTTAAATGTCCCATTTTATTTACCTCCATTTGGTAACTATTTTCCTTTGGTTAGTATATCATAGTCTGGACAAAAATGAAAATATTTAACTGCATTTCCTCTAACATAATATGTTTCATTGTAACAGTTTAGAAAGAGTGTTACATATTGGCTGCTCGGACGCTGGGAGAGGGAATCTGCCCGGTCTGCCGGCGTCCGTTCCAGAATGTAAGAAGCCCTAAGCGTTCTGCATCTTCGCTATGGCACCGGACGGTCGCGGCACCCAGTCCGCCCCGGCTAACGCCGGAAGCTAAAGGTGCCGCTGCGGCTTCGCTGCCTGTTTATCGAGCAGAATGCCAAGGGCTTCTAACATTCTTCCAAAGCCGCCGGCAGACCGGGCAGATTCCCTCTCCCAGCTGTTTCTG
>CANDMV010000090.1 GCA_947385875.1 uncultured Eubacterium sp.
CTTGATATAGGCATACATTCCTTTGGATGCAGCTCCTAATACTTCCTTTGAGGCTACGGTTCCAGAGAGGAAAGAATCTTCGGAATAGTATTCTCCGTTCCTTCCGGAAAATGGAGTGCGGTGTATGTTCATAGATGGCGCGTACCAGCCGTCGGCACCGCCGATAATCGCTTCATTACCGATCATGGTTCCATATTCCAGCGCCAGATCCTGATTCCACGTCTGTGCCAGCGTCATCATGTTCGGGTACATGCCATTGCCTGTGCCGCCGTAAATCAGTCCTGCCGCTGTGTCCGCATCCACACAGAACGGTTTGTTGACGGATTTGAGAAATTCTGTGCCATATCCTGAAGCGGCAATCATCATATAGTAATCATCTGGTGTCAGCTGATTCAGCAGAGTATCCCACTGCGGATCGTCAAAATCAAGCCCCCGCATGTCAATCAGGGCTAATCCATTGTCCTGTCCATAGATGATTTCTTCATTTGAAAAAGCAGATGTATCTTCTGGATTGAGGGAATCTGCTGCATCGATTTTAGCCAGCAGCTCTGCATCCAGAGTTTTTGTGTACACAAAGGATGCTGGATTTCCGTCACTGTCAGTTCCATTGATTTCATTTCCCCATGTACTGATTTCCGAGCCTGCCGTGCCGTCATGCTCCGGCCAGGTTCCTTCCCAGTCGCTTCGTGACAGATATGCCACATCGCCTGCCGCCTCATCGAACAGGTTGGTAATTTCTGCGCCGCTGTATGCATCTTTGGAATATTTTTGGGAATCTACGTCCGTATTAGAAGGCTCGTAGACCGATACCAGCGTCTCGTCGCCTTTGTCAGTCATTTCGGGGTCAGAGACTCCCTTTGCCGCCAATATATTATTGACTGCGTCATGAGCATTCCTTCCTGCGGTGATATAATAGGTTCCTGCGTCTAAAATATAAGTTTTGGCTTGTCTATAATCATATGACTTTAATTGTTCTTCATTAAAGGTAATGGTGACGGTTTCGGTTTCATTCGGCTCTAATTCCTGTGTCTTGCCATAGCCGACCAACTCCGCTGATGCCTTTTCCACTTGATTGTCCTTGTCATACTGCGTATACGGGCTTTGGGCATAAATCTCTATGACATCTTTTCCTGCCCTGTCTCCGGTGTTAGTCACATCCAACGTTACCGTGCAAACGCCGTCTTTCCATGAGGTCTTTTGATTTTCCCATGCGAAGTCTGTATAGGACAAGCCGTATCCAAAGGGATAGCATACCTGCGACTGATAGTCATAATCCCCGGCGTTTCCCTGGCCCAGAACCGCGTCTTCATAACGGGTTTCATAATATTTATAGCCGACATAAATTCCCTCGGCGTAGCTTACATAATTGTATTTCGTTGCCGTGCCGTCCTCATTGTAATACTGGTAATCCCCAAAGTTCTGTGCTGCAGGGGAGGCCAGCGCGTCTGCCGCAAAGGTATCAACCGTACGCCCGGACGGGTTCGTCTTTCCTGTCAGAATATCACTAAGGGCAAGCATTCCGTCAGGTGCGTATAGGATAGAGCGGATATTTGGAAAATCTGCAAGCCAGCCTAATTCCAGCGCGGCGTTTGAATTTATAACGAGAATCGTATTTTCAAAATTGTCATTTAAATACTGAAGGATTTCCAGCTCTGTAGTATCTGGCTCCAGATAAGTTTTCTGCTTATCCTCGATCGAATCTGCATGGTTATACATGGAACGCGGCATGTCCCTGCCTTCGCCTGCAACTCTTTTCAGCAGATATACCGGCGTAGTGCCCTGCACGCTGTCAAGTACGCCTGATTCCTTTAGGACGGACAAAGGGCATTCGTTAATCCTGAAATCCTCGGCATCGCCGTAGCTGATGGAACCGCTTGCCAGACCGTAATTTTTACCGGCATCCTCAGCATAAAAATCCCACAGCGTTGCATTCAGCTTAGTGCCGCTTTGTTCAAATACGTCTTTCAGGCTGTGTCCGCCGCCCAGCATTCCGCCTCCGACTGACAGCTTCGCACTGTTGGCACTGAAAAAACTAAATGTGGTATTTTCATCCAGCGGCAGGGCATTGTCTTCATTTTTCAGAAGAACTACGCCCTCTGCGGAAATCCGTTTTTTCAAATCAGTCTCAGCAGCTTCGATGTCATCCTTTGAATAATCGGATTTATTGTATTCAAGATCCAACCCGGCTGTACTGGCGCCGGATTGATCGATTTTTTTGCCTACGGAGCCTAAAATACAGTCAACCATACGATAATTCGATGCCAGCGCAGTATTGGCCATGAACATTAAAAATACCAGCACAATGCTGAGTACTACAGAAAGAATTGTGCGGATAATTTTTCCTGCCATGCCTTTTTTCTTTTTTTGCCTGCCGTTTCCTTTTTTCCCTTCTTTTTCCATAATCTCCTCCTATCTTTCGTTTTGCTCGATTTCGTTATGCACATAACTGTTGAAAAGATTATAGCACTTGTATATTTTAATCGTGAGAAGGTGTCCCAACTGGCTGTTTTTATGGCGTAACTAGTACTATATTTCCTATGCTTCACAAGGAAGCGTAATTCGGATTACAAACATCTGGTTTTCAGTTTTCACATCTGTAAATCCTTCATATTTTTCTGCAATCTGAATGATGCTTTTTACACCAAATCCATGATAACCTTTTTCATGATTCTTTGTTGTATCCGGAAGGCCGTTTTTCATCGGGATCTGTCCTTGATAGCGGTTTTCAATCTGTATCAGGATCAGACCGGCTTTTTTGCGCAGAAAGAGGCTGATGAACCGTTCGTCCTCCTCCAGCCTCCTCACCGCTTCTATGGCGTTGTCTATGGCATTTCCAAACAGCGTATATAAATCAACAGCATCCATAAAATCCAGCAGCTTTCCATCCGCCATGCAGGTCAGTGTAATGCCGCTTTGACGGCACAGCAGGCTTTTTTCCGTCAGTACAGTGTTTAGTATTTCATTTCCGGTATAAATCATGGAATCGTACAGCTCTACAGAATCCTCTATGAGATCAATATTTTTATCCTGCTCTTTTTGATCGTTGATCTGGCGCAGCGCCAGAATCTGATATTTCATATCATGGCTTTTCTGGTTGATGATGCGGATAGTTTCTTTTGCCATTTCATACTGTGCCTTATGCTTGATCCAAAGCTGCTTTTGTACAGCCAGCTCTTCCTGAAGAGCCAGCTGTTTCTGCAGCTTCAGCTGACTATACAATATAAATCCGCAGCAGAACACTGCATAGATGCCGTGGATGGTTTCAAATCCATAGAGGGTCGCCGCGACGCTCATAAGCAGCACCAGATACAGCGCGCTGATCATAAGTCCCAGCGACTGCAGTACGCTGGTAGCATAATGCTGGTCCGGTATCATCCTGCGTACAATCAAAATGTAAGAAAACAGATATACAATTCCGTGTATGAAAAAATATCCGACGCTTCCTGGCGCTGTCATAGTCTCATCTGTCAGAAAGCTCACAATCAGCCGGATACCATATGCCATATGCTCGGTCAGATAGGCGCATGTGGAGCAGTAGACTGCCTCTTTCAGCGGAACCTTAAAGGCGCTCCATACGGCGATCGTCATGAAGAGAAATACGATGCCACATGCACAGACAGAACCCAAAAAGGTCTGCAGATCAGCTTTCGAACCGCGTATTTCTATATTATCCATATGAGACAGCTGAAGCATTATCCATAAAGCACCTGTGATAAGAAAAAGACGCCACCTTAGATGTTCCCTTTTTTCCAGTCTTGCGGCATAAATGATCAGCACTGGAAAGAGCTCCAGCAAAAAATATGATTTTTCCAAAAAATACCCCTTTCGACAGCCGGCGGCCAGCAATAGTCTGCGTATAAAGTCTTTCAACAGCCGACGGTCAGATAATCTGACAGTTCCTTTAAAAACTGCTTCTTTTTTGTGCGGCTGACGGGCAGCTCATATTCCCCTGCCAACACGGTTTCTTTGCGCGTCCCGGTTACATTTCCCAGATTTACGAGGTAAGAATTGCTGCACCGCGAGAAATGGCAGCCTTCCAGCTCTTTCTCCATCTCCTGCATGGAACGGCGCATGACATAAGTCCTGCTCTTTGTCACGATATGCAGATTGTGATTTTTTACTTCTATAAACAGAATCTCGTTAACACAAACGCGTTCTTTTCTGTCCTCTGCAGGCAGCATCAGATATTTTTGCTTTCTCTTTCCCAGCATATTGAGAGCTTTTTGAAGCTTTGTCACAAATTGAGGGTAGATTAAGGGCTTTAGCACAAAATCCAATGCGTCCACCTCATAGCCTTTGATGGCATACTGAGCCATAGTGGTAATAAATATCAGCACAACAGCTGAATCGAATTCCCTGATTCTGGCAGCCGCAGACATGCCGTCCATATGCTTCATTTTAATATCCATAAAAATAATGTCCCAGCGCGGCTGGTAATTTTCTACAATATCGATTCCGTCCTGAAATATCGTAATCCCAAAATCCTGCCCCGCTTCCTTTCCATATCGCTCAAGATAATTTTGAAGCTGGCTCTGGCAGGCTTTTTCATCTTCTACTATTGCAATTCGTATCATTATCTATATCAGGCCTTTCTGATTACTGTCTTTTAACCAGTACAGCATCCGGACAGAAATCAGACTTTATTACAGCCTGATTCACGCCGTTGCTGCGTTAAAGTTTCCAGTCGGCGGGCTCACATCGCCGTCGAACTTTTGCCTTGTACTGACGCGAATCAGTCAGTGCTAAGGTCTAATTTCTGTCTTACTTTCCTTGTCAGCATCCCCGTCATCTTTGGATAAACGCGCATATAATCTAACTGGAAGTTTTGTCTGTTGTCTTAACATCTCTGCTCCATTCCAACAGCAAACAAACTACTCTGTATTCTATAATTATACCATGGTTCCAAACTTTTTTCAGCTATTTGCTGTGCTGTTTTTTCGGCTAATTAGAAAATTGGTTACTTTTCACACCCAATGTCATTAACTTAAGATTTTGTAACCATTCAGATAATGTGTTACATTTGTGGATATCCGGACTGCTCCTCTCACCTGGCTGCTTTTGATAAGCCTTACAATGAGAACGCTAAATTCATCTTCAGAACCTTGAACTATGAACTGCTGATCTGAGCTCATTCATCTGATACTGCTGTTACAGATAGAAGATTTCATGTACTGCCTGTCAGAAACAGCTGGGCGAGGGAACCTGCCCGGTCTGCCGACGGCTTTGGAAGAATGCTTAGAATCCCCTGGCATTCTGTTCAGTAGTAACTATTTAACAATCGTACTTGCGAATCTGCAACACCAGAGTTGATTTTACACTGCATTTTGTAGTATTATCTATACAGATGATAAATGCTATTTGCTCCGACTTAATAATTTTAACCAGAGGAGGTTATTCTTATGAATCACAACCAATTACTAAGATCCATGATTTCTTACTATGCAGGCGCCCCTTCCAGAATCCAGCATTTTATCAAAGTCTATCAATTCGCTAAATTGATCGGCGAAACCGAAGGTTTAGATGAACAAACTCAGAATATTTTGGAAACTGCCGCCATCGTACACGACATCGGCATCAAGCCTGCCGAACAGCTCTATGGGAAATGTGACGGCCCGCTTCAGGAACAGCTTGGACCAGCGGAAGCAGAAAGTATGCTTCGCAGGCTTAGTTATGAGCCAGATATCATTGAACGGGTTTCTTTTCTGGTCGGACATCACCACACCTATACAAATATTGACGGCATCGACTATCAGATTCTGATCGAAGCAGATTTTTTAGTCAATTTATATGAAGATGGATTGAGCAGACAGAATATAGAACACGCATATACAAGCATTTTTCAAACAAATACCGGAAAAGAACTCTGTGCCGGCATGTTCGGCCTTCTTGAAAAGTAATGGAAAATAATATGTACTTATGGTAGAATTAACTCAGAAAATATGAACTGGAGGAATATAATATGCAGCACAAATGTAAAGTAACTGTTATAGATAAAAAATGTTTCAATGATTACCAGGAACAGTACCTGGCAGACAAGGAATCCGGCCCATGCACTTTCTATAATATAGGCGATGAATTTATCTTTGAGCGTTATGGCGGCATTGATACTTTTTGGCTGGCCGGCGACGGCACACAATGCGCGGAAGCTTGGGACTGCATCAGCCGCTACATCTACACAGCACTTCAGGGCGGCAGTATTATGAGAAACTGGACAAATGATGAACGCATGATGATCGCCTGCTGCAACGACGGCACGCGGCCGGTGATCTTTAAAATACAGCGTCTTGATTACATAGTGGTTAAAATAGACGGCATGGTGTGCGAAGAGTGTACCAGAACCATTAAAGAAACATTAGAAGAAATCTCAGGTGTTGATTATGTGGAAGTAAGGCTTGATCGAAAATGGGCGGAAGTTTTTCTAAAGCAGAATGCCTTTGTGCCTGACGAAAGACTGCGTCTGGCAGTCGAACAGTTCGAAAAATACAGTGTAACAGGCATTGATTAATATTAATCAAATAAGATTCTCAGCGATTGTTTTCTGTCTGCCATCAGCCGACGCTCACTGAGAATCTCATTCCACCTTCGATGCCTATTCTGCTACTCATAATCATAACATAAGATCGACGTTTCCGCCTTCTGCCATAACCGGCAGTTCCGGCATTGCAACAGGCATTTCCATGCCGGACAATTCAAGTGAAACACCGCTGAAATTATTCGAGCCGCTTGAAAGCGCCTGTCTTTCCTTTTCAAGCTTATTAAAAAACGCTCGCAGATACTTCATATCCGCATCCATAATCTCACGCATCTCATCTGACCTGTGTTTTTTCTTTAAGCGCTCCAGATCTTCCGAATCCATATCACTTACAGCTTCCCCCAGCTCTTCAGACAATTCGTCCAAGTCCATCTCCGCCTGCATTTCTTCCATCGATTCCTGAATCAGCTGTTCCAACAGCTCCTGAATCGATTCCTGAATCATTTTCTGATACTCATCCATCAGCTGCTGCAGCTCTTCTTCGCTTAATTCAATTTCCTGCGTCTTCTCCTGCTCTGCTGCTTCTTCCATCACATCTTCTGTTTCCTTAGAAGATCCTTTTTTCTCGATCTCTTCTTCCTGCTTCAAATGCTTCACACGCTTTTTTGCAATGCGCTCCATTTTTCTCGCATGAATAATGGCATGTTCTAATTCCTGATCATCATAATCACCTGAAAACGTCTTACGCAAAAGCGTTGCGACCATAATGCGTGCCTTTGTTACTGCCTTGCCGGCATTATTCGATGTTTTAGATAACATAATCTGTGATGAAACTGATTTAAAATTATAATTCAGCCGTTTATGCTTCTTTTGCTTTGGCCTCGAAACAGAAAACGAAGCCGATACCGATCCATCCGGCCTTTTAATCTGGATTATTTTCCTGCCCGCACTTATACTGCCCAGCATCATGCCCATATGCTCATCCTCCTTGATCTCAGCAATTTATATTAAACTAACCCTTCGCAAGGTTATATGTGTTCTTAACATCTAACGATAAGTCCTTTTATCGTTTATGGATGTTATTCATTATATATCGGCATTCTGAGCTGTCTGCTTAATACCTTCTCCTATACAGTACGGGATATTTTTCGTATAGGACAGCATTTTTCTATCATTCACAAGGATATTTTAGTCCCCACTCCGCCCGGACTGTATCCAGAATCTTCATCAGGCGCAGCGTCTCGCTGTGCGGCATTTCCTCACACTCCGTCTGCCCTGCTTCCATCGCCCGGGCACAGGCGAGCAGCTCATACTCATATCCGTTGATCTGATCGGGCACTTTGTAGCATGTCACTTTCTTAAAGCCCTCATATACTTTAATATTTGTACAATTATTCACACTGTCGATTTCCAGATACCCTCGATCTCCATATACCATGCCATGACTCTTCATTTGAGCCAGCATATTGCTGTGCAGTACAGCCATCTTACTGCCCTCAAATGTCAATGTAATGCTGTTCATCCAATCTACGCCTTCAGGAGACATTACCGCATTCGAATGAATCGAAATGACATCCTCTGGAAACACCGTCAGCGCGAAATTGATCGGATAAACACCTAGATCTAACAGGCTTTTGCCCTATCATAACTTCTCGATGCTGCTGCATAACACTCGATCTCATCCAGCCGCACAGCCGCCTGAGCGATTGTATTGGCAATGCCGCCCGGCGCTAAAATTGCAAATTTCATATAGATACCCCTCTCATTTAATCATCCACTTCTTTATCCGATGCATCAGTTACACTTACTTCTTTTTGATTCTCTTTATCTGATGCATCAGTCGCTCTTACTTCTTTTTGATTCTCTTTATCCGATGTATCTGCGGCTTTAATACAATCTCAGCCGCTACCACTCCATCTCTCTGTTTCAAAATATATTCTACAGCCCCTGCTACCTCTTCCGGCAGCAGATAAGACTCCAGCTCATCTCCCTCCTTAAAATCCGCATTGCGGTACAGATTCGTTTTGGTCAGATCCGGGTAAATTGCACACACTTTTACACCATATTTTCGTGCTTCATCAAAAAGACTGCGTGTAAAGCTGGCAAGACCTGCTTTTGTGGCTCCATATGCGCAGCCATGCGGATTGGATTCATTTGCCGTAACAGACGCGATATTGATAATATAGCCGGCGTTTTTCTTCAAATCCCGCAGCAGCTGCTGTGTCAGTATCATCGGAGCCTCCAGATTGGTACGCACCATTTCCTGAATCTTCTTCGGGTTCAGCTCTTCATGCAGCCCATAATACCCTGCGCCTGCATTATTTACCAGAACACGCACACTATTTTGCGCGGCGATCTGCTTTACATAGCTGCACATTTTATCGGTGTCATTCAGGTCGCAGACAATCGCGTGATAAGTCTTCTCTCGCCAGAACGCTTCTTCCCTAAAATTCCTGCCGAAGCCAAACACCTCATATCCCATCTGTCCCAGCATTCTGCTGATTTTAAGACCAATGCCGGAGGATGCGCCCGTGATTACTGCGGCTCCTTGTTCTGATACCTTATCTATATTCATATACACCTCCAAAGTCATTCACTTAACGACCATCCTGATGATTCTGCATCTGGCGAAGCAGACTTGTCTAATACAAAATTTATACAGTTAATCCTTCCACAAAAAAATCTTTTCTTTAGGCAGATATTTTTCCAGTCTCTCTGTCAAAAAACATTCCATCTGCTTCATCAGACGATCCGGATAATGATAAACCCCCTGATCGTTTTGATAGGGAAACCATGCAATCGCAGAATCCGGCTCCTGCCTCCTCATTTTCTTTAAATAATCCTGTGAAATCCGAAACGTTCCTACACTTACATCCACCAGCTTTTCCATATCCATACATTGAAAGATTTTGTCCAGCATCGCTCCATAATAACGCTGCCATCCATTCACATAAATCATCGGATCGAAGCAAAGACGTACCGAAAAGCCCATACGCACCGCCTCTTTGGCACATTCGATTCTCTGTGTAAAGGACGGGGTATACTTCTCATAAGCTTCAATGATTTCCTGCGGCGACAGCGTAAAGGCGTAAATGACATCAGACAAAGGCTTCCTTTTCATAAAGTACTTCTGATTTTGGAAATACTTCTGATTCGCGCATTTCGTGCGTATTTCAATATTTAACCGGCCCACCTGTCGGGCCGCAAAACGGCACCACTCTTTTGCATACCCCATCACCTGCTCCATCGCAAGCAGGTCAGTATCATAAGATACACATACATACAGCGGATGAACAGCCAGCATCTGTTCAAGCTGCGCAAATATATCCTCAATATTTACAAAGATTACAATGTTAGAAGAAGGATACATTCCCTTTAGATAGCAGTATTCACAATCATAAATGCAATTCATCATGCAGGATGTATAGTAAAAAAATTCATTTCCAAAACTCTGACATACTTTCGCTCCCTGATACACAAGCGTCCCCTCTTTTTTAGCCAGAATCAGATTCTGAGAATGGCGCTGGAGCACACCGCTCTGTCTGGCGCGGCAGAATACATCCTTATAATGACTGATCTTAATAATTTTTGCCGATGGGAATTTCGCAAGCACTGCCTTTGTCCGCGGATGATTCCATACAGATGTCTCAACATATATGTGTGAAAAAAACGGATTAAAACAATCTATTTTTAAATTCTTCAAAGCACTGCTTCCCTTCTCTTTTATCCCTGCATGGCAGCCTGCCCTGTGTATACATTTCCTGTACCGCGGCTTTCCCATCCATGCCGGTCAACGCCAGATACCGGATCTGCTGCCTTACAGAATGCTCCATAAACATGGAACAATGCATATCCGCACACAGCTGCTTGATCCATGTCTCATTCTGTTCTTCCATCTGACTGACTTCTTCCTCTCGCTGTCTGAGCACGCCACTGACATCAGACAGCTGCTTGATAAAGCCGCAGATTTTATCTCTATGCTCAGCCATCAGCTTTCTGGTGTGCTGTTTCAAATCTATATGAAATATATCACCATTGTCTGAAATGATTTTTAAAAATACCATCTGATGCGGACCAAAAAAATAAGAGCCGGACTGATAGATCGCTGATGCTTCCATATCATATAATGATGCTTCACAATCGTTCATTTCACAATCATTTATTTTACAATCATTCTTTTTACAATCATTCATTCCACAACGATTCATTCTGCAATCATTCTTTTTACAATCATTCATTCCACAACGATCCATTTCATAATGATTTACTTCACATGTCACTGTCTCCTCTCTCATCCAAGGCTTTCTTCCTGTCATAAGGCTTTCCTCCTCGAAGTCATGCCTATATAAAAGATCCGGGTAAAAAGTCTTTCCCGTTGCCTGTTCAACAAGCTTGTGAGCCAGAAAGATTCCTTCCCGTTTCTGTACGCCTGCACAGATTCCGATATTGAGCAGAAAATCCGCTTTCTGAGGTTTATATTCGGTACAGACGCTGGCGACTGCGGCTGCGGCTGCTATTTCTCCAGTCCCGCAGATCGTCAGACGCAGGTCTGCATTCTCATTGCAAAACTGCTGAAAGCAGGTACATTCCGGTACTTTTTTTAAATCAAAGTGTTTGATAAGAATTTCCGCTTCGCAGTACAAAGCTGTAAATATATAAATCATAACCGTCATCCTTAACTACTCAGTAGAACCTAAGAAGGAAATAAGGTCTGTGCAAAATGCACAGACCTAAAGACATCATACAGCAAATAAACAATTCTATTTTGCAGTCAATAACGATTTTCCTGTCATCTCAGCCGGTTTTTCCATACCCATCATCTCAATCATCGTCGGCACAATATCCGCAAGACATCCGCCTTCCTTCAATGTATACGCCGGATCATAATTTACAAGTATAAACGGCACCGGATTTGTAGTATGAGCTGTAAAAGGCACACCCGTCTCATAATCAATCAGCTGCTCACAATTTCCATGATCCGCGCAGATAAACATCTGTCCGTCTACTTCAAGCAGCGCTTCCACTGCCCTGCCTACACAGGCATCAACCGTCTCCACTGCCTTGACCGCAGCTTCCATGACACCGGTATGGCCTACCATATCAGGGTTTGCGAAATTAATAATAATCACATCATACTTCTGAGAGCGGATTGCTTCACACAGCTTATCACATACCGCAGGAGCACTCATCTCAGGCTGCAGATCATACGTAGCCACCTTCGGTGAATTGACAAGAATCCTTTCCTCTCCCTCATTCGGCTCTTCTACCCCGCCGTTAAAGAAAAACGTCACATGCGCATATTTTTCTGTCTCGGCTATTCTTGCCTGAGTCATTCCATGCGCTGCAAGATACTGCCCAAATGTATTATCTAATTCTACCTTCTTAAATGCAACCTCCTTATTCGGAATCGTCACATCATATTCTGTATAACATACGTATTTTACCTGCTTCCTTGGGCCGCGGTCAAAACCATCAAAATCATCACAGCAGAATACCCTTGACATCTCCCGTGCACGGTCTGGACGGAAATTGAAGAATATAACAGAATCCTGATCCTTTACCGTCGCTGTCGGCGCGCCGTTTTTTTCGATCACAGTCGGCAGTACAAACTCGTCTGTCTTATCATCATCATAAGAAGCCTGCATAGCTGCCACAGGATCCTCGGCTTTTACCCCTTCTCCCTTTGTCAGCGCAAGATATGCCTTCTGCACTCTGTCCCAGCGGTTATCGCGGTCCATTGCATAATAACGGCCGGATATGGTGGCAATCTCTCCGACGCCAATTTCTGCCATCTTATCCACCAGTTCCTGAATAAAGCCTTTTCCAGAAGACGGCGCTGTATCTCGTCCATCCATAAAGCAGTGTACATATACATTCTGCAGCCCTTCACGCTTTGCCAGCTCCAACAGGCCATAAATATGCGTATTATGGCTGTGAACACCGCCGTCAGACACCAGTCCAAACAAATGCAGGTCAGAATGATTCTTCTTACAATTTTCCACTGCCGCTAACAATGCTTCATTCTTAAAGAATTCACCGTCTTCGATCTCTTTTGAGATTCTCGTAAGCTCCTGATATACAATGCGGCCTGCGCCCATATTCAGATGCCCGACCTCAGAATTGCCCATCTGCCCATCCGGCAGTCCTACGGCAAGCCCGCTGGCATAGCCCTTTACAAATGGATAATCCTTCATTAATTTGTCAATTACCGGAGTATTTCCTTGTGCGACAGCATTCCCTTCCTGTGTCTCATTTAATCCAAAGCCGTCTAAAATCATCAGTACAGTAGGTTTCTTGCTCATGTTTTTTTCCTCTCTCTTTTTCTATCCTTTTTCCTTATCAATAAAACAAATGAAATATACCGTGCAGTACATTCCTATAAATGCCCGGATGATTCTGGACATTACTGCGATATATATAAAATACCACTTTACTGAAGATTTCTCAACTCTAATTTTATTGTTCTATAAATATAATATGCTTTTGCGCATTTACGTTTTGTTTTTAAGTAGCGTTGTTATTTGCCCAGTTCATCCGCCCATATCGTTTTGTAACCGCTAAAATTTCTTCCCGCAGTTCATCAGACAAATCATTTTTTGTAAGACGCCATCTCCAGTTCGTACCTACGGTAGAAGGCTTATTTGTCCGGCAGTCATTGTCAAGACCCATGTAATCCTGCATCGGGATTATGCACAGCTTTGCGCTGCTGCGCATAACAAGTGAAATAAACGAATGATAGAGCAGCTTCTGCGGTGTATGCCGGTCACACAGATAGTCTCTGGCAAGCTGGCGTTCTTCTTTTTTGATCGAAGTAAACCAGCCGGTAATCGTTTCGTTGTCATGCGTACCGGTATATGCCACACAGTTTTCGATATAATTATGCGGCAGATAATCGTTGGCAGAACCGGAATCTCTGGCGTCAAAAGCAAATTCCAGTACTTTCATGCCTGGAAAACCGCTGTCACGCACAAGCTGGCGCACGGAATCGGTTACATATCCAAGGTCTTCGGCGATGACATCGTGTTTTCCCAAACGGCGTTCCATACATTGAAACAGTTCCATGCCTGGACCTTTTTCCCAGTGTCCGTTGACAGCAGATTTTTCACCATAAGGAATGGAATAATATTCATCAAAACCGCGGAAGTGGTCAATCCGCAGGACATCATACATCTGGAAGCAGAAGTGTAAGCGGGACATCCACCACTCATAATCCGTACCTCTGTGATAATCCCAGCGGTACAACGGGTTGCCCCATAGCTGTCCATCCGCAGAGAAGCCGTCTGGCGGGCATCCGGCTACTGCATATGGGATATTGTTTTCATCCAGATGGAACAGCTCTGGATGTGCCCATGCATCTGCGCTGTCCATGGCTACGTAAATTGGGATATCGCCAATAATGCAGATGCCTGATTCGTTCACATACGACTTTAGCGCATTCCACTGTTCGAAAAATTTGAACTGCATATATTGCTGAAATTCGATCTCAAAATACAGTTCTCTGCGGTAGTAGTCCATCGAACAGCCATAGCGCAGACGAATATCTTCCGGCCATTCATTCCAAGGCGCGCCATCGAAGCGGTCTTTTAGCGCCATAAACAGGGCATAATCAGAAAGCCACCAGTTATTTTCCTCAACAAAACGCTGATAATCTGTGTTTTCAGAAATCCTGCTGCGCCCGTAAGCTTTATGCAGCAGAGGATAGCGGTTTTTATACATTTTTTCATAATGAATGTCATTTAACAGCTCTCCAAAATCAGCTTTGTCACATTCTTCTTTTGTTAAAACACCTTCCTCTATCAGCGCTTCCAGACTGATAAAATAAGGGTTTCCGGCAAATGTAGAAAAGGACTGATACGGTGAGTCACCATAGCTGGTCGGGCCAAGCGGCAGAATTTGCCAATAAGTCTGCCCTGCCTTTTTCAGCCAGTCTGTAAAATCATAAGCGCTTTTGGAAAAGCAGCCAATGCCGTACTTAGACGGCAGGCTTGTAATTGGGAGTAAAATTCCCGCTGCTCGTTTCATAAGCAAATCCTCCTTAAATGTTCAGCCAGCCTTTACGCAAACTGTATAAGATAACTGTATCCGCGACTACCCAGCAGAATTTAAAGACCCACAGCCATCGACTTCAGTCTCCGCGATTCCCGCAGCAGCATAGTCCCGGCCACAATAAACGCCACACAGTCCGCAATCGGCGCTGCATACATCGCCCCTTCCAGCCCATAAAACCGCGGCAGCAGAACCAAAAGCGGCATTAAAAACAAAATCTGTCTGGTCAGCGACATCATTGCACCTGCCGCTGCTTTGCCGATCGATGTGTACATATTTGCGACAATCGGCTGAAACTGGTTTGCAAACGTAAAAAACAGATAGATTCTAAAATATCTCTCCGCAAACTGAAAATATTCCTCGCTCTCCTGTCCGAACAGCCCGATAATCTGGCGCGGGAAAATCTGAAAGCATAAAAATGCAATGATAGAAATCACGGTCGCACAGGCAATGGATTTCCATACTGCTTCTAATACGCGCGGATACTGCTTCGCCCCATAGTTAAAGCTGACAATCGGCTGCATCCCCTGTGAGATTCCAATGACAATCGAGAAAAACATCATTCCCACTTTTGATATAATTCCAGCGCAGGCAAGCGGAATATCACTGCCATACTCAGATATCCCGCCATAATATGTCAATACATTATTCAGGACAATCTGCACAGCCATCATTGCAAGCTGGTTAATGCACGGCGACATTCCAAGCCTTGCAATATTGCCCCAGCAGGCGGCCTTCGGTATCAAATATTCCCTTCCCAGCTGCACGGTCTTAAACCGCGTCAGGTACAAAGCGACTAATGCAGCCGATACAACCTGTCCTATCACAGTTGCCATTGCCGCGCCTTCAATACCCATATGAAATACCTTCATAAACAATGCATCCAGCACCGTATTTACAACCGCACCAGTCAGTGTGCACAGCATTGAAAAACGCGGACTTCCGTCCGCCCGCACCAGATTCGATCCTCCAGTCGTAAAAATCAAAAACGGAAAGCCAAAAGAAGTAATGCCCGTATAAGTCAGCGAATATTCTAACGTCTGTTCTGTTGCTCCAAATGTCACCATCATCGGCTTTAAAAACAATTTTGTAATGATACAGAGCAAAAGACCGATTGTAAAGCACATGCTGATCGCATTTCCGGCGTATTTCGCCGCCTTTTCTTTATTTCCCCGCCCCATATTCAGATTAAAATTAGCCGCACCGCCGACACCGCACATCAATGAAATGGCTGTGCAGCTCATCGTCAGCGGAAATGCCACATTTGTCGCTGCATTCCCAAGCATCCCGACATAATGTCCTATAAAAAACTGGTCAACGATATTATATAATGCGCTGACCAGCATGGCAATAATGCTCGGAATCGCAAACTCCGCCAATAATCTTCCGACAGGCTTAACGCCGAGCGGATTTTCCGTCTGCTTTTTCATTTGTGATTCCATATCATCCCTTCTTTCCTAAACCTACATGCGATGTTTCTTCCCTAAGATCCCTGCAGTACACAATACCGCACCTGCAAACACAAAAAAATCTGACAGATTAAATACAAGCCTCCGAAACCGCTTGGCGCCAAATCCAAAGCTCAGATAATCCACCACATGCCCCTTTGTCAGCCTGTCATAAAGATTGTTCAGTCCTCCTCCTGCCATAAAAGACAGTCCCAGCTTTACAGCAGGCAGATCTTTTCTATGCCATATGAGCCCCAGACAGGCAGATACTGTGCCAAGTACGACTGAATGTATGCACAGCATTGCTTTCGGGCTGCTGTTCAGCAGATTCCCGGCTGCTCCAGTGTTATAATATTTTTTTAATATTATCCTGCCGCCTGCAAGCGGACGCTGCTCACTCAGCGTCCGCACCTGATCCATATGATTTTTCATGCAGTAATCCAATATAAATACACCGATGATTGTTAATAAATACATCATATGCAAAAACTCCCTTTTATAAACATCTGTTCCTATTTTAAAATCGCCTTTCTAAACCTGACATTCCTCTCTTACTCACATACTTTACCTGATTTTTTTGATTTCATTCTCTTAGAATCTGAAATCTCTCTCTCCGTTATGAATATCCGCAATATATTCTTCTGCCTTCCTGCGTACCGCTTCATTTGGAATTTTCTTTAATTCTTCCGCAATCAGCTTTTCTCCAATCTCCTTCGTTTCCGGCGATGCATAATCTTCCAGAAATTCCTTCAATGTCATAAGCGCATTCGGATGACAGCAGTTGACAATCTGCTTTGATTTTAACAATTCCATAAACCTGTCGCCTGTGCGGCCTGCGCGATAGCACGCTGTACAGAATGACGGCACATATCCCAGATCCATCAGCCAGTGCACGACTTCTTCCAGCGTCCTTCGGTCGCTGACATCAAACTGCGCAGAATTATCTTCCTCATCCTCTTCTTCATAATATCCGCCTACACTCGTCCTTGACCCGCCGCTGATCTGAGAAATACCCAGATGAAGCACTTTTTCACGAGTCTTTGCAGATTCCCTCGTGGACACAATCATGCCTGTATACGGTACTGCGATTCTAAGACATGCAACAATTTTTTCAAAAATCTCATCGGAAATACCGTTATCAAATACATCCGGGTCAATATCATCTGCCCGGCGCACTCTTGGAACGCTGATTGTATGCGGGCCCACTCCCTTGTATGCCTCCAGATGCTCCGCATGCATAATAATCCCCGTAAAATCATACCGATAATTATTCAGCCCAAACAATACGCCCAGACCTACATCATCGATACCACCGTCCATAGCCCTGTCCATGGCTTCGGTATGATAGGCATAATCACTCTTCGGCCCGGTCGGATGCAGTTTTTCATACTGCTTTTTATGATAAGTCTCCTGAAATAAAATGTACGTGCCAATGCCTGCCTCTTTCAGCTTTCTGTAATCTTCCACAGTAGTTGCCGCGATATTGACATTGACCCTGCGAATCGCGCCATTTTTATGCTTGATGCTATAGATTGTATGGATACACTCTAAAATATATTCCAGCGGATTATGAACCGGATCCTCTCCTGCCTCTAATGCCAGCCTCTTATGCCCCATATCCTGAAGCGCGATCACTTCCCGCCTTACTTCCTCCTGAGTCAGCTTTTTTCTGGTAATATGCTTGTTTTTCGCATGATACGGGCAGTATTCGCAGCCATTGATGCAATAATTAGACAGATAGAGCGGAGCAAACATCACAATCCTGTTCCCGTAAAACTCCTGCTTGATCTGCTCTGCCAGCCTGTAAATCTCCTGATTTCTGTCCTCTAATTCACAGTCTAAAAGTACAATCGCTTCTTTGTGGGTAATCCCTTTCATTTTCCGTGCTTTGTTTAGAATTTCGTCAATAACTGCTGCATTATTTTTATTCTGGTCGGCATATTCTAGACATTCACGGATTTCCTCATCGCTGATAAACTCTTCTGCTTTTGGTGACATTACCTGATACATATTAAAATATCCTCCTATCTTTTTATAGACAAATGGTACTTCTCATATTTTCATAGTATTAAATATTACAGCATTTAATTTTCATGGCATAAATTTTTCATAATATAAAATTTCGCAGCATTAAATTTTCGTAGCATAATTTTTCATAGCATAATTTTTCATAGCATAAATTTACTTTTTACTGACATCATTCATATCATTTTATTCATAAATTCATGCCTCTCAATTCACCATGCTTATGATGCAGCCAGCTTAGAATAAGCCACCTTTGCTGAAACACCACTGATTCTTCCCAGTCTGCCGGAAAGAGTGCTGATGACATCTGCCGGTGCATCTACGGCAACACTAATCAATGATACCTTCCTCTCCCTTATCGGTATCCCCATCCTTCCGATGATAAAGCTGCTGCAGCTGTGCAGAAGCTCATTTAATTCACTGACACTTTCTTCCTTCTCTACTACAATAGCGATTACAGCTAGTTTTGTTTCTTCTGTAAGCTGATTTCCTTCATTCATAGTTATATCCATTCCTTTCGCTTCGCTCAGGCACAAAACGTAATGAAAAT